>NZ_CAJCKG010000005.1:0-129357 GCF_903970945.1 Curtobacterium sp. ME26 | reverse complement strand
TGAAGACCATCATCTATTTGCACATCGTGACTGTCACAGCGGCTGAGTCTAATAGATAGACGCATCTTGCAACTTCGGACGAAATATTCGCGCTAGGGGACAGGGACGGGGAGGATCAGGAGAGGCACGAGTCGGGGATGAGGGGGTAGAGTGAGGCGGCGGGCGGGAGTCACGTCGGACCGCCGAGACCGGTACCCGGGAACGACGAAACCCCGCCGCATCGCGACGGGGTTCCTGCGTGTTCCGTTGTGGGTGGATCTGAGGGGACTCGAACCCCTGACCCCCTGCATGCCATGCAGGTGCGCTACCAGCTGCGCCACAGACCCGTGATGGTACTGCCGTTCGTCTTACTGTTCTTCCGTGCCACCGTTCCCGGAGGCACCATGGAAGCGTACACCACGCGAACCCCGGGTGACGAAATCGTCGCCGCCACCCGGGCGCGTCGCACCTACGCGGTGTGGTCGACCGGCAGTTCGAGCGGGATCGTCGGGCAGTCCGACCAGAGCCGCTCGAGCGAGTAGTACTGGCGGTCTTCCTCGTGGAAGACGTGCACGACGATCTCCCCGAAGTCGATGAGGACCCAGCGGCCCTCGGTCCGTCCTTCGCGACGGAGGGGCTTCGCGCCGGCCGCGATGAGCCGGTCCTCGACCTCGTCCGCGATGGCGAGCACGTTGCGCTCGTTCCGACCGGTCGCGAGCAGGAACACGTCGGTGAGCTGCAGCGGGGCGGTCACGTCGAGGGCGACGAGGTCTTCGGCCTGCTTCGCGTCGGCCGCCTGGGCGGCGATCTGCACGAGTTCCAGTGCACGTGGGGAGGCGGTCACGGAGTCCTTCCGGTCGACGGACCCGCCGTGTGCGGCTCCGTGTGGTGGGTCCCGATCATAGGCCACCCCGCCGACAGCGGCCAGGCCGGTGCGGCGGGGTGGACGAGGACCCGAGGTGGTGTCGGGGGCGGTCAGCCGCCGAAGTGGGTGGTCAGCAGCGCGACGATGATGACTCCGGCCGCGGCGAGGCCGACGGCGCCGACGGTGACGCCGAGGATCACCGGGGTGCGGGACTCCTTCGGCTTCGCCGCCGCGAGGACGACCTGTCGCGTGGAGGTGTGGCTCGACACCGCACGGCTCGCCCGCACGGGGCTGGCGTCCGTCTCGGGCTGCTCGTCGTGCTGCTCGAGCAACCGGTCGACCTCGGCACCGTCGATCGGTCGGTGCGACCCGGTCGACGAAAGCGAGGCGGGCAGGTCGATCGACCCGGTCAGGATGACCTCGCCGGTCGCGTTCAACGCGCCCGTCGGGTCCGCGAGGGCCGAGTCGGGCAGCACGATCGAGTTCGTGTCCTGCACCGCCAGACGGCGGACCCCGGTCGCGTCGTGCACGTCGTCGCCGTCCTGGGCCTGCTGCGACCAGTGACCGGCGGGCGGCTCGAAGGCGGTGGTGACGGGCTTGGGCTCGGTCGGCCGCTGGAACGCGGCGGGCAGACGGGGAGCCTCCGGCACATCGCGACCGTTCCGGTCGTCGTCGCGGTCGTCGGTCGCGGGCGTCGGCCGCTGGACCGGTACCTCGTTCGTGTCGTCGTCGAGCGACAGCGGGAAGACCACGGGCGTCGAGGAGGACGGCACAGCGGTCGTCGGCACCGCAGCGGGCGACCCGGTACCGGCGTCCTGCGCGTCGTCGTCCTGGCCGTCGTGGTCCTGCGCGTCGTGGTCCTGGGCGTCGTGGTCCTGCGCGTCGTGGTCCTGGGCGTCGTCGTCCTCCGGCGGCGCCCACGTCGAGCGGTGCCGGCGCGGTTCCTCGGCGTGTGCGGCGGCCTCGCTCAGGGGCTCGACGGCATCGGGCGATCCGTCGGCCTCGGTGGCCTGCGCCACGGTCGCGGCGTCGAGCTGCTCGGGCTCGGCCGCCGACTCCTGCGCGGGGTCGTCGTGCGCGCCGCCGTGCAGGTCGTCGACGGATCCGATGACGTCCTGCACGGTGCGGTCGGAGGAGTGCGGCGTCGGCGCACGCAGGGGCACGGGCTGGACCGCCTGCCCCTCGGCCTCGCGCATCAGCCGGAGCTGTCGGCGGGTGAGACCTCCGGTCCCCGGCACGATCTCGGTCGCGGAGGCAGGTGCCGGCGTGAGCGGGAAGACGCCCGCGGCCGGAGCGGTGCCGGCGGAACGCGGCCCGCTCTCGCTGCCCGGACGGACGGCGGACTGCGCCGGTCCGCTCGGCGAGGGCGCAACGTGCGAACCGGGGCGACGCGGCCCGTCGGCCTCACCGGTGGTGGGGGCGGCGACGGTGGGCGGCGGCGTGACCGGCTGCCCGCCGGCTGCGGCGGCACGCTCCCGCTCGCGCGCCTCGCGCCGCGACAGTGGCGGCTGCGCGTCGGACGAACTCATGCAACGCTCCGATACAGGTGGTGCTTCGAGATGTACTGGACGACCCCGTCCGGGACCAGGTACCAGACCGGGTGGCCACGCCTGACCCGGTCGCGGCAATCGGTCGAGGATATCGCCAGTGCGGGGACTTCGAGCACGCTCACGTCACGCTCGGGGAGACCGGTGATGCTCAGGTCGTGCCCCGGCCGCGTGACCGCGACGAAGTGCGCGAGGTCCCACAACTCATCGTGGTCCTTCCAGTCGAGGATCTGCTGAACGGCGTCAGCGCCCGAGATGAAGACGAGCTGGGCGTCCGGTCGCTGGTCGTGGAGGTCCCGCAGGGTGTCGATCGTGTAGGTCGGACCGGGCCGGTCGATGTCGACGCGGCTGACGGTGAACATCGGGTTCGACGCCGTCGCGATCACCGTCATGAGGTAGCGGTGCTCGGCGTCGGTGACGTCGGACTTCATGTACGGCTGGCCGGTCGGGACGAACACGACCTCGTCCAGGTCGAAGGCACGGGCGACCTCCGATGCCGCCACGAGGTGCCCGTGGTGGATCGGGTCGAACGTGCCACCCATCACGCCGATGCGGGGGCGCCCCGTGCTCTCGAGCATCGAGCGGCTGGTCAGAGCTTGGTGTGACCGAACTCGTCGACACCCGTCTCGTGGTGGCGGGTGGCCTCGAACTTGTGCGAGTGGCGGTAGGCGACGTCGCGGAAGCTCCAGGTCACGAACCCGAGGAAGATGAAGAAGAGCGCGCCGCACATCGGGAAGACGAACGCGGGGACCGAGGAGGCGTGCTCTGCGGCTTCAGCGAGGAAGGTCATCGGTCCGGTGCTCCGTTCGATCGGGTGGGAAGTCGCCGCCCAGTCTAGCCGCGGATCTGACCCTGCCCGCGCACGATCCACTTGGTGCTCGTCAGTTCCGGCAGCCCCATGGGGCCGCGGGCGTGCAGCTTCTGCGTGGAGATGCCGACCTCGGCACCGAAGCCGAACTCCCCGCCGTCGGTGAAGCGGGTCGAGGCGTTGGCCATCACCACGGCCGAGTCGACCTCGGCGAGGAACCGCTCGGCCGTGACGAGGTCGTCCGTGACGATCGACTCGGTGTGGTGCGTCGACCACCGCGCGATGTGCGCCATCGCCGCGTCGACGTCGGGCACGACGCGGATCGAGAGGTCGAGGTCCATGGACTCCGTCGCCCAGTCGGCCTCGGTCGCCCGCAGCACGCCCGGCACGATCGTCCGGGTGGCGTCGTCCCCACGCAGGGTGACGCCCGCGGCGCGCAGCCGGTCGGCCAGCTCGGGCAGCAGCCGCTCGGCGGCACCCTCGTGCACGAGCAGGGTCTCGAGCGCGTTGCAGACGCTCGGCCGCTGCACCTTGCTGTCGAGCACGATGTCGACCGAGCGCGCCAGCGGTGCCGAGGCGTCGAGGAACACGTGCACGACGCCGGCGCCGGTCTCGATCACGGGCACCTGCGACTCGGTCACCACCGTCTGGATGAGCGAGGCGCTCCCCCGGGGCACGAGCACGTCCACCAGGCCCCTGGCGCGCATGAGGTCCGTCGCGCCCTGTCGCCCGAACTCGTCGATCGTCTGCACGAGGTCCGCCGGCAGCCCGACCGAGGCGACCGCGGCGCGGATCCGCTCCACCAGCTCGGCGTTGGTGCGCTGCGCCGCCGACCCGCCGCGCAGCACGACGGCGTTGCCGCTCTTCAGTGCCAGGGCGGCGATGTCGACCGTGACGTTCGGGCGCGCCTCGTAGATGGCCCCGACCACCCCGAACGGCACGCGCACCTGGGTGAGCTGCAGGCCGTTCGGCAGCCGGGAGCCGCGGACGTGCTCCCCCACCGGGTCGGTGAGGCCGACGACGTGCTCCACCGCTGCCGCCAGGGCGTCGATCCGTCCCGCGTCGAGCCGCAGCCGATCGAGGAGTCCGGAGGACGTGCCGCGCTCCTCGCCCGCCACGAGGTCGTCGTGGTTCGCGGTGACGATCGCGTCGGTGCCTTCCCGGAGGGCCGCCGCCACGGCCCGGAGTGCCCGGTCCTTGACCGCGGTCGTGGCCGTCGCCAGTGCGGTCGACGCGGCACGGGCGGCGACGAGCTTGTCGGTGAGCGTGGGAGCGGTGACCGTCGGCGACATGGTCCGATGATAGGTCGCCGCCGGGATCGTGACGGCGACGAGACGCCACCTTCAATGCGAGACGGTCCGGCGGCGCCGAGACGGGCCCGGATCCGGCGGCGTCTCGGCCACGTGGCGGTGTCTGGCCACACGCTGGACCGGCACCGCGCCTCCCGGCCGCTCGCCATTGCCTGCTGCGTCAGCCGCGCGGAGCCGCGTGGAACCAGGTGCCGACGTGCTCGCCGGTCAGCGCCCGGTCCACCAGCGCCGTCGCCGTCACGAGCACGGCGGTGCCGGCCTCGGCCGCGAGCCGAGCGGCGGCGACCTTGGTCCCCGCTCCCCCGGTGCCGACCCCGGCCTTCCCGGCGGACCCGAACGTGACCCCGGCGAGCTCGTCCCCGAACGGGACCTCGTCGATCGGCTCCGCGTCCGGGTGCTCGGGGGGTCGCGTGTACAGCGACTCGACGTCGGACAGGAGCACGAGCGCATCGGCGCCGAGCAGCCGGGCGACGAGCGCCGCGAGTCGGTCGTTGTCGCCGAAGCGGATCTCGTCCGTGGCGACCGTGTCGTTCTCGTTGACGATCGGCAGCACCCGCAGCGCGAGCAAGCGGTCCACGGCGCGCTGGGCGTTCACCCGGTGCGTCGGGTTCTGCAGGTCACCGGCGGTGAGCAGGACCTGCGCCGCGACGACCCCGTGCCGGTCGAGTTCCTTCTGGTACCGGAACATGAGCACGTTCTGGCCCGTGGCCGCCGCCGCCTGCTGCGTCGCGAGGTCGTCCGGCCGCCCCTCGAGTCCGAGGAACGGGAACCCCGTCGCGATCGCGCCGGAGGACACCAGGACCACCTCGGTCCCCCGGGCGTGCGCGGCGGCGATCGCGTCGACGAGCGCCGCGATCTGCCCGGTGTTCTCCCCGCTGACCGACGACGACCCGACCTTGACCACGAGCCGACGTGCACGCGGGACGTCCTGCCGCCGGGTGACGGGTCCGAGGTCGGTGCGCGCGCTCGTGTCGGTCATGCCGGGATCAGTCCTCGTCGTCGTCGGCCCACAGGCCGGAGATGCGCTCCTGCTCGAGTTCGGCGCGTGCGGCCGCCTTGGCGTCCATGCGCTCGAAGTAGTCCTCGCGGCGCTCGTTGCGGGTGGGTCGCGAGGACCCGCCGACCCGGGCGTCGGTGCCGCGGGCACTCGTGATGAGCTCCGCGGTCGAGGTGAGCGTGGGCTCCCAGTCGAACACCATGCCGCCGTCGCCGCCGATCACGACGGTGGAGCCGGCGACGGCACCGGCCTTGAACAGGCCGTCCTCGACGCCGAGCTTCGCGAGCCGGTCGGCCAGGTAGCCGATCGCCTCCTCGTTCGTGAAGTCGGTCTGCACGACCCAGCGCTCCGGCTTGGCGCCACGGACCCGGTAGAAGCGGTGCTCCTCGCCGCCCTCGGCGCGCACGGTGAAGGGCTTCTCGTCGACCGCCTTCGGCCGGAGCACGATGCGCTCCTGCTCCGGTGCCGCGGGACGCTCGGCGCGGGCGCGCTCGACGACCTCGGCCATGGCGAAGGTCAGCTCGCGCAGGCCCTGCCGGGAGGCCGTCGAGATCGGGAAGACGCGGTAGCCGCGCTCCTCGAGCTCGGCGGTGACGAACTCGGCGAGCTCGGCGGCCTCGGGCACGTCGACCTTGTTGAGCGCGACGAGCTGGGGACGCTCGAGCAGCGGCGTCTGTCCCTCGGGCACCGGGTAGCGCTCGAGCTCGCCGAGGATGACGTCGAGGTCGCTGAGGGGGTCGCGACCCGGGTCCATCGTCGCGCAGTCGATGACGTGCAGGAGCGCCTCGCAGCGCTCGACGTGGCGGAGGAACTCGAGGCCGAGGCCCTTGCCCTCCGAGGCACCCTCGATGAGCCCGGGGACGTCGGCGACGGTGAAGCGGACGTCACCGGACTCGACGACGCCGAGGTTCGGGGTCAGGGTGGTGAACGGGTAGTCGGCGATCTTCGGCTTCGCGGCGGAGACCGCGGCGATGAGCGAGGACTTGCCGGCGCTCGGGAAGCCGACGAGCGCGACGTCGGCGATGGTCTTCAGCTCGAGGCTGACGTCACCGGTCCACCCGGGCGTGCCGAGCAGCGCGAACCCGGGGGCCTTGCGCTTCGTGGTCGCGAGCGCCGCGTTGCCGAGGCCACCCTGGCCACCGGGGGCCACGACGACCCGCATGCCCGGCTCGGTCATGTCGGCGAGGACCTCGCCGCCCTCGTCGTGCACGACGGTGCCGATCGGCACGGGCAGCTCGAGGGTCTCACCGCTCACGCCGCTGCGGTGGTCGCCCATGCCGGGCTGACCGTTGCGCGACGAACGGTGCGGCGAGCGGTGGTAGCCGAGCAGGGTCGTCACCTGCGGGTCGGCGACGAGCACGATGTCGCCACCGTCGCCGCCGTTGCCGCCGTCCGGGCCGGCGAGGGGCTTGAACTTCTCACGGCGGACCGACACGCAGCCGTTGCCGCCGTTCCCCGCGGTGAGGTGCAGGGTCACGCGGTCGACGAAGGTCGCCATGGGTCCACTCCTAGGTGTTGCAGCGGGGCCACGAGGTGTCGCAGCGGTGCCGCCGGGTGTTGCACGAAAGAACGGGAGGGGCGGGCACGTGGCCCGCCCCTCCCGCAGAGTCTGTCGTCGCTGGTGTTACGCGTTGACGATGTTGACGACCTTGCGGCCGCCCTTCGTGCCGAACTCGACCGAACCGGCCGAGAGGGCGAACAGCGTGTCGTCGCCACCGCGACCGACGTTGGCGCCCGGGTGGAAGTGGGTGCCACGCTGGCGGAGGATGATCTCACCGGCGTTGACGACCTCGCCACCGAAACGCTTCACGCCGAGGCGCTGTGCGTTCGAGTCACGACCGTTGCGAGTGGAGCTCGCACCCTTCTTGTGTGCCATCTTCTACTCCCGCCTTACGCGATCGAGGTGATCTTGACGCGGGTCAGCTCAGCGCGGAAACCCTGACGCTTCTTGTACCCGGTCTTGTTCTTGAACTTCTGGATGACGACCTTCGGACCGCGGAGGTCCTCGAGCACCTGTGCGGTGACGGTCACGTTCGCGAGCTCGGAGGCCGCCGACGTGATCTTGTCACCGTCCACGAGGAGCACCGGGGCGAGGTCGATGTTGCCCTTGTCGTCGGCCTTGGCACGGTCGAGCGTGATGATCGTCCCGACCTCGACCTTTTCCTGACGGCCGCCGGCGCGCACTACTGCGTAAACCACGTGGAATTCCTTACGTACTCTGCTTGAGGGAAGTCTCGGGTGCCCACTTCTGCACGAGCGGCTCCCGGAGCCCGGGCCCGATCGGCGACGCAGGCAGAACGGCCCGCTGACACCAGGGATCGAGTTTACTCGATGTCCCCGGCTCCGGTCAAACGGCGACACACGTAGCATTGCCGCGTGACCGTGCTGATCGACCCGCCGACGTGGCCCGCCCACGACACCGTCTGGTCGCACCTCGTCAGTGACCGATCCTACGACGAGCTGCATGCCTTCGCCGCACGCGCCGGGATCCCCCGCCGGGCGTTCGACCACGACCACTACGACGTCCCCCTCGCGCGCTACGACGAACTGGTCGCCGCGGGTGCCACGGCCGTCACCGGGCGTGAGCTGGTGCTCCGCCTCATCGCGAGCGGACTGCGGGTGGCGCAGCGGGACAAGCGCGCGCACTGAGGTCGCGCCCCGACGGTGAGTCCAGACGGCGCCGGACGGGAGGCACGCCCCGCTCCCCGGCGGGACGGGTCCGGTCAGCGGGTCGGCGGCATCCAGCGGTCGTCCGGTCCCGGGACCGGCTGCTGTCCGCCCACGTTGGGCTGCCCCGGCTGCTGGCCACCCACGGGCGGCACGGACGGCCCCGGGTCCCGCGGCAGCGGCGGACCCGGTACGGGCTGCACGGTCGACGGCGGGACCGCGTCGGCCGGGCGCACGGTCCCGGGGCGGCCAGCACCGGACTGCTGGCCCGCGCGCTGTCCGCGGGGACGGCCGAGCCACAGCCACGCCGCGGTGGACGTCGCGAGGAGCATGAGGGTGAAGGGGACGCCGTTCTGCAGCGGGGCGGTGACGACGTCGATGACGAGCCGGGCTCCCGAGCCGGTGCGGGCGGCCGCCCACGACCCGGTGAACACCCCGACGAGGGCGAGCGCGACCGTCCCGGCGGCACCGGCGAGGACAGCGCGGAGGAGCACCGTCGGCAGCGGGCTGCGGCGGGCGATCGGCGTGAGGAAGGCCAGCGCCGTGAACGCCCCGGCGTAGAAGGGGAACGGCGAGGCGAAGACGCCGGAGACGAAGCTGCCGAGCAGGGTCGCACCGGTGCCGTAGGTCGAGAACGGGTGCACCACCAGGGACGTCCCGAGCAGTCCGAGGACCCCGGAGACGAACTCGACGAGCACGACGGACACGACGGCGATGAGCGCGCCCGTCGTGTTGGCGACCGAAGCACCCGGTGCGAAGGCACGACGCGGGTCCCCGCTGCTGCGCCCCGACCGTCCCCGCGGCCGGAGCCCGGGCGGCTGCTGCCCGCCGGGCTGCTGCCCGTACGGCTGGTGCGGGACCTGCTGCCCGGCGGGCTGCTGCGGGACCTGCTGCCCCGCCCAGGCGTTCCCGGCGGAGGGGCCCGGCCCGGGCGGTGCAGGCTGCGACCAGCCCGCACCGTAGAACCCGCGGTCCGGCTGCCGTCCGCGCGGGTCGCCCGGGTCGGTCACCTCAGTTCCCCACGATCACGGCGCCGTCGTCCTGCACGTCGTCACCGGACGACGCGGGCGCGCTGATGCTCGGGGACGACACCCGCCGGGACCGCGAACGGCCCTGACCGGGCTGCTTCGGCTCCGGGAGCGCCTGCAGCACCGAGTCGAGCAGCGACTCGGCGTCGTCGCGGACCGGCCGCGGCTCGCGCTTCGTGACCGCGACGGGGATGTCGAGGATCGCGACCGTGTTCTCCGTCGGGGTGACCGGAGCGCTCGAACTCACGCGACGTCGGGCCGGCGCGGCGCTCTTCGTCGGCGCGCCGGTCGGCTCGTCGGCAGTGGTCGCCTCGGCGACCGCGGGGACGTCCGCACGGGCGGCGGGCTCGGGCGCAGCGGTCGGCTCCACAGCGGTCGGCTCCACAGCGGTCTTGTCCACAGCGGCCGAGGGCAGCTCGTCGGTCGACGACGACGCCTGCTCCGCACCCGGGGCACCGGCGCCGCGGCCACCACGGCGACGACGACGCTTCGAGCCGGACGGCTGCTCGCCACCCTGGCCGTCGGCGGCGGGGGTCGACGCGTCCTGCTCGGTCCCCTGCTCCGGCGCGGACACCGGCGAGACCGTCGACGCGGCGGGAGACTGGCCACCGTTCGGAGCCGCGACACCGGTCACACCGGCGGCGGCCTCGTCGTGGGGCAGCGTCGAGGCCGCGATGCGGGACAGCGCGTTCTTGACGTCCTCGGTGATCTGGTGCGCCTGGGACGACTGGCCGTTCGACCCGTGCGAGCCGTTGCCCGACGCGCCGTTGCCGTTGCCGTTGCCGCCGTTCGGGCCGCTGTTCCCGCGGGCCTTCCGCCGGCTCTTCGACGGCCCCGGGTCCGCGTTGTTGTCGTTGACCTTCGCGTTGACCTCGTCGAGGGACTCGCGGAGGCCGACACCGATCTTCTTGCGGGTCATCTGCACGAGACCGAGCGACGTGACCTCGGCGACCTGGTGCTTCGTCCGGTCGCGGCTCAGGCACTCGACGAGTCGACGGAGCACGAGGTCACGGTTCGACTCGAGCACCATGTCGATGAAGTCGACGACGATGATGCCGCCGATGTCCCGGAGCCGGAGCTGCCGGACGATCTCCTCGGCCGCCTCGAGGTTGTTCTTCGTGACGGTCTCCTCGAGGTTGCCGCCCGAGCCGACGAACTTGCCCGTGTTGACGTCGACGACCGTCATGGCCTCGGTGCGGTCGATCACGAGCGAGCCACCCGACGGCAGCCAGACCTTGCGGTCGAGCGCCTTCTCGATCTGCTCGTTGAGGCGGTACTCCTCGAAGGAGTCCGGGCCGTCGTAGATCTCGACGCGGTCCTTGAGGTCCGGCGCGACGGCGTCGAGGTACTCCTCGATCGTGCCGCGGGCGGCGTCGCCGTCGATGATGAGCTTCGTGAAGTCCTCGTTGAAGACGTCGCGGACGATCTTCACGAGCAGGTCGGGCTCCGAGTGGAGCATGACCGGTGCCTGGCCGTTCGCGACCTTCTTCTGGATCGCCTCCCACTGGCTGGTCAGGCGCTGCACGTCGCGGGTGAGCTGTTCCTCGGTCGCGCCCTCGGCCGCGGTGCGCACGATGACGCCCGCGTGCTCCGGCAGGACCTCCTTGAGGATCTTCTTCAGGCGAGCGCGCTCGGTGTCCGGCAGCTTGCGGGAGATGCCGTTCATCGAGCCGTTCGGCACGTACACCAGGTAGCGACCGGGCAGCGAGACCTGCGAGGTGAGGCGGGCACCCTTGTGGCCCACCGGGTCCTTCGTGACCTGCACGAGCACCTTGTCGCCGGGGCGGAGCGCGGCCTCGATGCGACGGCCGTGGTTGCCGGTGTCGACCGAGTTCCAGTCGACCTCGCCGGCGTAGAGCACTGCGTTGCGGCCGCGGCCGATGTCGACGAACGCCGCCTCCATCGAGGGCAGCACGTTCTGCACCTTACCGAGGTAGACGTTGCCGATGAGCGAGACGTTGTGCGACTTCGTGACGTAGTGCTCGGCGAGCACGTTGTCCTCGAGCACGCCGATCTCGATCTTCGACGAGCTCGACCGCACGATCATCTGGCGGTCGACGCTCTCGCGGCGGGCGAGGAACTCGTCCTCGGTGATGACCGTGCGACGACGACCGGCGTCACGGCCGTCGCGGCGACGCTGCTTCTTCGCCTCGAGACGCGTGGAGCCCTTGATGCGCTGCGGCTCGGTGATGAGCTCGGGCTCGCGACGACGCGGTTCCTGGTGGTCGCGCGGTTCGCGGACGCCCCGCTCCTGACGGTCGGCGCTGCTGCCACGGCGGCGCGAGCGACGACGGTTGCCGCCCTGCTCGTCGTCCTCGTCCTCGTCGTCGTGCTCGTCGCGGGCCGGGCGGACCGGGAGGTCCGGCAGGACCGGCGCGTGGAAGATCAGGCTGAGCGTGCTGGTCGCGCGCGGGACGAAGGGCTCGGCGGCCGACTCCTCCGGCTCGGCTGCCGACACGGGCTCGGCTGCCGACGCGGGCTCCGGACGGGAGGCAGGGGTCGCCTCCGTCACGGGCGTCACCGCGGCGGGGCTCGCGTCCTCGGACACCGGCGGCGTCCCGACGACCGGCTGGCTGCCGGTCACGGTCGACACGTCCTGCGGCTCGGTCGCGGCGACCGCGACCTGCTCGACCGCCACGGGCGTCGACGCCGGGACGGCGTCGGGCGCCGTCGGCGCGATCGACTCGTCGGCGACCGTCTCGGCGTCCGCGGTGGCCTCGTCGACGTCACCACGGGCCTCCAGGCCGGTGGACCGCGCGCGGCGGTTGCCGAAGAGGCGTCCCCGGCGCTTCGGTGCGACTTCTTCGTTGTTCGTGTTGTCGGTGTTCTGCTCCACCATGGATCTGGTGCACTCCTCGGCCCCACTCGCGCCCTGTCGGACGGCGGGAATTCTGTGGTTGTCACGGGTGGCGTCGACGTCCCCGTGTTCGTTCCTTGCGACCGGAGCGCACCACCCTGGGGTTGTGGTCCTCGGCCGTTCCGTGTCGGGCACCCGGCCCGTCCGGCTCGGCGTCCCAGGTGACGCGAGTCCCGGTCACGGCGCGCTCTCACCGCACCTGATCGTCCGGGCTGCGCCCGGAAAGCTCTCTCGCCGCACGGATCGGCCGCGCGACTCCAGCCATTGTCGCACGACGTGCCAGGAAAGTACCGGAACGGGCATGCGATGATGACGGCGTGAGCACGAGCGCAACCTCGCCCCGCCGCCCCGTCGCCATGGCGGTCTTCCTCGTCGTGACCGGCGCGGTCGGCCTCTTCGCCGCGTTCAACCTGGTGATCGACGAGTTCGCGAAGTACGAGAACCCGTCCAAGGCGCTGTCCTGCGACGTCAGTCCCTTCGTGAACTGCTCGCAGGTGATGACGAGCTGGCAGGGGTCGCTCTTCGGGTTCCCGAACCCGCTCCTGGGCGTGATGGGCTTCGTCGCCCCGATCGCCGTGGGCGTCATGCTGCTCGCCGGCATGCGGAACGGACACCGGTGGTTCTGGGTCCTGTTCAACGCGGGGGTGTTCCTCGCCTGGGTCTTCGTGACCTGGCTCTTCACCCAGACCGTCTGGGTCATCGGCTACCTGTGTCCCTGGTGCCTGCTCGTCTGGAGCGTCACGATCCCGATGTTCTGGATCTTCACGACCTGGAACGCGGCGCAGGGACGCTTCGGCGCCGGGCTCCAGCGGGTCGGGCGCGCGCTGCTGCCCTACTCGTGGGCGCTCGTGCTGGCGAACTACGCCGTGATCGTGGTCAGCATCCTGATCGTCTTCCCCCGGGTCCTCACCACGCTCTGACGCCGGCCGGCGCTCTTGCGCCGCGCGCGCTGCTGACGCCCGTGTGCCCCGCGCGCTGCTGCCCACGGACGACTGCGTGCGCGCCCGTTCCTTCCCATGACAGGTGCGGTACCTGACGAGAACGGGCGTCCCTGGCGGAACAGAACGACCAGGCACGCCCGGAACCACCAGGCACGCACGGACCGACCAGGCATCCCCGCGGCCCTGTCCCTCGACCACCCCGCTCCTCCGCGCCGCGGGTGCTCGGTGCCCGTTCCTTCCCACGACAGGTGCGGTACCTGGCGGGAACGGGCGTCCCTGGCGGAACAGAACGACCAGGCACGCCCGAACCCACCAGGCACGCCCGGAACGACCAGGCACGCGGGCGCACCGAGCAACTCCCGCACGAGCGACCCCGGCGACCCCGGGCACGACGACGGCCCCGCACCCCCGGGAGCGGGGGTACGGGGCCGAACGGCGTGGATCGACTACTTCGCGGCGGCCTGGATGGTCGGCACGACGTCGGTGAGCGTGTTCACGCGCTGCCCGTTCACGAGGATGGTCGGCGTGCCGAAGCCCTGCGGACCCTTGAGGCTCTCGTCGGCGAGCACCTGGTTCGTCACCTTCGTGACCCACCCCTTGTACGTCTCGTTCGACAGGCACTCGGAGACCGCGGAGCTCGTGGCGCCGCCGGCCTTCACCAGGTCGGCGATCTCGGCGTTCGTCAGGCCCTTCGTGCCCTCCTCCGGCTGCTTCTCGAAGAACTGCGTCTGCACGTCGAGGAACTTGTCCGGCTCGTTGTTCGCGACGCACATGGCGGCGTTCGCGGCACGGCTGGCGTAGCGCGACCCGAGGTAGCTGCGGTCGAGGATCGAGACCGGGTGGATCTCGAGCGTCGCCTGACCGTTCTTGACGTAGTCGGCGATCTGGTCGGCGTAGGCGCCCTCGAACTGCTTGCACACGGGGCAGGCCCAGTCGACGTACTCGACGACCTTGACCTTGCCGTCGCTGTCGGCGGTCGGGACCGGGGACGGGGTGCCGTCGGCGGAGACACCACCCGTCGTCACCGGCTCGATCTTGCCGTCGGCACCGGTGAACTGGATGCCGCCGGTGACCATGTTCTTCGGGCCGGCGGCCGACACGGAGCCGCCACCGTTGTTGACGTTCACCACGACGATCGCGACGATGGCCGCGACCGCCACGATGCCCAGGCCGATGCCGCCCTGGAGGAACCACTTGTTGCGGCGCTTGCGACGCTTCTCGGCGTCGGCGCGCTGGCGGGCGACGTCGCGGGCGTGCTGACGGCGCTCGTTCTTGGTCGGTCGGTCGTTGTTCGTCATCGCTTCGGGATCCTGTCGGGGCCGGGGGTCACGCGAACCAGAGGGCGAGCTCGCGGGCGGCGGACTCCGGGGAGTCCGAGCCGTGCACGAGGTTCTGCTGCACCTTGAGGCCCCAGTCACGACCGAGGTCGCCACGGATGGTGCCCGGGGCCGCCGAGGTCGGGTCGGTGGTGCCGGCGAGCGAGCGGAAGCCCTGGATCACACCGTTGCCCGCGACGCGCACGGCGACGACGGGTCCGGACTGCATGAACTCGACGAGCGGCTCGAAGAACGGCTTGCCCTGGTGCTCCTCGTAGTGCGCGTCGAGCAGCTCGCGGGAGGCCGTCACCATCTTCAGGTCGACGATCTCGTAGCCCTTGGCCTCGATCCGGCGGAGGACCTCTCCGGTGAGCTGGCGGGCGACGCCGTCGGGCTTGACGAGGACGAGGGTCTCTTCGAGATCGGACACGCAGTTCTCCTGTGGTTCGGTGGTCGTCAGTCCTCGCCCTGCGCGGCTCGGAACGCGGCGTTCTGCCGGTCGAGCTGACCGCCCTTGACGAAGCAGAACACCCACAGCGCCAGGAACACCGCGCCGACCGCGAACATGAACGGTTCGATGAAACCGGTGGCGAGGATGGCCGCCTGCAGCAGCCACCCGAACCATACACCGGCCGGCTTGCCCGTCAGGCGTGAGGAAGCTGCGAGGACGATGATCGCGAGGATCCCGCCGCCGAACGCCGCGAGCGGCGGCAGCGTGCCCTTCCCGTACACGACGAGCATCGGGAAGAAGAACATCACGGCCTCGAGTCCGAGGGTGATCGCGAGCAGGCTCTCGCGGGCACCGCGCTGCGGCCGCGGCTTCCGCACGCGCGGCTGGCGGCCCGGCCGGGAGGCCCGGGGTGCGTCCGTCACTCCGCCTCGCCTCCCCCGGGACGCAGCCCCTCCGCGTGGACCAGGTCCATGACCTTGCCCACCATCACGATGGACCCCGCGACGAGCACGAGGGCGTCCTCGGCGTCCGCCTCGTCCGCCAGGTCGCGCGCCTCCTGCAGCGCCTGCTCGAGCGACGGCTCGACGACGACGCGGTCCTCGCCGACCTCGGCCACGACGACGCGCGCGAACGCGTCGGCGTCCAGGGCGCGGTCGCCGGGCGGCTGCGTGACGACGAAGGTCTGCACGGTGTCCTTGAGCGCGCGGACGAAGCCGCGGGCGTCCTTGTCGCCGAGGATCCCGACGACGCCGACGACGTGCTCCGACGGGAACGCGACCGGCAGCGCCTCGGCCAGGGCGCGGGCCCCGTGCGGGTTGTGCGCGGCGTCGACCACGACGGTCGGCTCCTGTGCGATCGGCTGCAGGCGACCGGGGCTGGTCGCCGCGGCGAGGCCCTCGGCGAGGACGTCCTCGTCGAGGGCCTGCGACCCGCGACCGAGGAACGACTCGACCGCGGCGATCGCGACCGCGGCGTTGTGCGCCTGGTGCTGCCCGAACAGCGGGACGAACAGGTCGTCGTACCGGCCGGCGATGCCCTGCACGGTGACGAGCTGGCCGCCGACCGCCGGGGTGTCCGACACGACCGAGAACCCGGTGCCCTCGACGGCGAGCGTCGACTCGGTGAGCTCGGCCGCACGCTCGAGCTCGGCGAGCGCCTCGGGCGTCTGCGCGCTCGACACGACGGACGACGACGGCTTGATGATCCCGGACTTCGTGCGGGCGATCTCGGCGACGGTCGACCCGAGCTGCTTGGCGTGGTCGATCGCGACGGGCGTGATCACCTGCACCTGGCTCTGCACGACGTTCGTGGAGTCCCACTCCCCGCCCATGCCGACCTCGATCACGGCGACGTCGACCGGCGCCTCGGCGAAGCACGCAAGGGCGAGGACGGTGAGCGCCTCGAAGAAGGTCAGGGGCTGCTCGCCCCGGTCGGTGAGCTCCTGGTCGGTCATCGCGAGGATCGGCGTGATGTCGTCCCAGTTCTCGACGAACCGACTCGGCGCGATCGGCTCGCCGTCGACGACGATGCGCTCGCGGATCGAGACCAGGTGCGGGCTCGTCATCAGGCCCGTCCGGAGCCCGTGCGCGCGGACGATGCTCTCGGTCATGCGGGCGGTCGACGTCTTGCCGTTCGTCCCCGTGACGTGGATGACCGGGTACGCCAGGTGCGGGTCGCCGAGGAGTTCGACGGCACGTCGGGTCGCGGTCAGCCGGCGCTCGGGGGCCTGCTCGCCGATCCGGGCGTACAGGGCCGCCTCGACGCGCCGGACCTCGTCGTCGTCCCCGCCGTACGGCAGGGCCTCGGCCGGGGTCTGGTCGCCGGACGGGCCGACGGGGATCTCGATGCCGTCCCCAGTCGGGTCGTCGTACGCGTTGCTGTCGCTCATGCGCGTGCCACCTCCACGGACACCTTCGCACCGTCGCCGACGTCCGAGCCCTCGCCGGGAGCGAACGTCGTCGTGGTCACCTCGACGCTCGTCGCCAGGGTCTCCCCCGCGATGAGCTGCTCGTGCTCGCGGACCGGGCCTTCGGCGCCGGCCGACACCCGGAGGGTCAGGGCGATGCGGTCGCTGATGTCGAGGTCGGCGTCGCGGCGGGCCTGCTGCACGGCGCGGACGACGTCGCGGGCGAGCCCCTCGGCCTCGAGCTCCGGCGTGGTCACGGTGTCGAGCACCGCGAAGCCGCCGCCGTCGAGGAACGCCACCGCGACGGAGTCGTCCGCCACGGTGAGGTCGAGCGTGTACTCGCCCTCGACGAGGTCCACCCCGCCGACGGTGACGCCGGACTCGGTCGCGACCCAGTCGCCCTGCTTGGCGGCCGGGATCACCTGCTGCACCTGCTTGCCGATCCGGGGACCGGCGGCACGGGCGTTGACGGTGAGCTTCCGCTCGATGCCGTAGCGGCCGAGCGAGGACTCCTCCTGCTGCTCGAGCACGACCCGCTTCACGTTGAGCTCGTCGCGCAGGATGTCCGCGAACGGCTCGATCGCGGTCGGGTCCGGCACCACGAGGGTGAGCGTGGCGAGCGGCAGACGGACGCGCCGTCCGGTGGCCTTGCGGAGCGCGAGGCCCTTCGAGGCGACGTCGCGCACGTGGTCCATCGCGGCGACGAGGGCGTCGTCGGCCGGGAACTCGTCGGGCGACGGGAAGTCCTCGAGGTGCACGCTGCGCCCGCCGGTCAGGCCCTGCCAGACCTCCTCGGTGACGAGCGGTGCGAGCGGCGCGGCGACGCGGGTGAGCGTCTCGAGCACCGTGTGGAGCGTGTCGAACGCCGCCTGCGCCTCGGGCGAGGACGCCGCGCCGAGCCAGAACTTGTCGCGCGAACGCCGGACGTACCAGTTCGTCAGCACGTCGGCGAAGTCGCGGACGGCCTGCGCCGCGAGCGGGGTGTCGAGCGCGTCGAGGTGCGTCGTGACGTCGGCGACGAGCACGCGGGTCTTCGCGAGCAGGTAGCGATCGAGCACGTCGGTGCTCGCAGTGCTCCGCGTCGCCTGGTACCCGTCCTCGCCCGACGCGTTCGCGTAGAGGGTGAAGAAGTAGTACGTCGACCACAGCGGCAGCAGGAACTCGCGGACGCCCTGGCGGATGCCCTCCTCGGTCACGACGAGGTTGCCGCCGCGGATCACCGACGACGACATGAGGAACCAGCGCATGGCGTCGGCACCGTCACGGTCGAAGACCTCGGAGACGTCCGGGTAGTTCCGGAGCGACTTCGACATCTTCTGGCCGTCCGAGCCGAGCACGATGCCGTGGCTGATGACGTTCCGGAAGGCCGGGCGGTCGAACAGCGCCGTGGACAGGGCGTGCATGACGTAGAACCAGCCGCGGGTCTGCCCGATGTACTCGACGATGAAGTCCGCGGGGCTGTGCTCCTCGAACCACTCGCGGTTCTCGAACGGGTAGTGCACCTGCGCGTACGGCATCGACCCGGAGTCGAACCAGACGTCGAACACGTCCGAGATGCGGCGCATCGTCGACTGCCCGGTCGGGTCGTCGGGGTTCGGGCGGGTCAGGTCGTCGATGAACGGACGGTGCAGGTCGACCTCGCCGTCGGCGTTCAGCGGCAGCCGGCCGAAGTCGCGCTCGAGCTCCTCGAGGGAGCCGTAGACGTCCTGGCGCGGGTACGCCGGGTCGTCGGACACCCACACCGGGATCGGCGTGCCGAAGTAGCGGTTGCGCGACACCGACCAGTCGATGGCGTTCCCGACCCACTTGCCGAACTGGCCGTCCTTGACGTTGTCCGGCACCCAGTTGACGTCCTGGTTCAGCTCGCCCATGCGGTCGCGGAACTCCGTGACGCGGACGAACCACGACGAGACCGCCTTGTAGATGAGCGGCTTGCGGCACCGCCAGCAGTGCGGGTAGCTGTGCTCGTAGGACGCCTGGCGCAGCAGACGGCCCATGTCGCGCACGGCCTTCGTCAGCGGCTTGTTCGCATCCGACCAAAGCATGCCGGCGACGTCACCGAACTGCGCGGTGAAGACGCCGCCCTCGTCGAGGGACAGCACGACGGGGATGCCGGCGGCCGCGCAGACCTCCTGGTCGTCGGCGCCGTAGGCCGGGGCCTGGTGCACGATGCCCGTGCCCTCGCCGGTCTCGACGTACTCGGCTACCAGGACGCGCCAGGCGTTCTCGTAGCCCTCCTGATCGGCCAGGAAGTCGAACAGCCGCTCGTACTCGACGCCGTCGAGCTCGGCGCCGGCGACCGTGCGGAGCACGGCGGCGAGCGCGTCGTCGGCCGACTCGTAGCCGAGGTCCTTCGCGTGGGCCGCCACGGTGTCCGAAGCCAGGAGGTACCGGGCCGCACCGGCGTCGCCACCGTCAGCCGCGCCTCCCGGCCCGGCCGGCACGACCGCGTACGCGATCTCCGGACCGACGGCGAGCGCCGCGTTCGTCGGCAGCGTCCAGGGGGTCGTCGTCCAGGCGAGCGCGCGGACCCCGGTCAGGTCGAGCTCGGCGGCGCGGGCACCCTGCAGCGGGAACGACACCGTGACCGACTGGTCCTGGCGCATCTTGTAGACGTCGTCGTCCATGCGCAGCTCGTGGTTCGACAGCGGGGTCTGGTCGTTCCAGCAGTACGGCAGGACGCGGAAGCCCTCGTACGCCAGACCCTTGTCCCAGAGCTGCTTCCACGCCCACAGGACGCTCTCCATGTAGGTGACGTCGAGGGTCTTGTAGTCGTCCTCGAAGTCGACCCAGCGCGCCTGGCGGGTGACGTACGCCTGCCACTCGTCGGTGTACTGCAGCACGGACTTCCTGGCGGCCGCGTTGAACACGTCGACGCCCATGTCGTCGATCTCGTGCTTCTCGGTGATCCCGAGCTGGCGCATCGCCTCGAGCTCGGCGGGCAGGCCGTGGGTGTCCCAGCCGAACCGGCGGTGCACCTGCTTGCCGCGCATGGTCTGGTAGCGCGGGAAGACGTCCTTCGCGTAGCCGGTCAGCAGGTGACCGTAGTGCGGCAGGCCGTTGGCGAACGGCGGGCCGTCGTAGAACGTCCACTCGGTGCAGCCCTCGCGCTGGTCGATCGACGCCTGGAAGGTGTCGTCGCCCTTCCAGAAGGCGAGGATCCCCTGCTCGACGGCGGGGAAGCTCGGCGAGGGCGTGACGCCGTCGGCGTTCGAGTTCAAGGGGTAGCGCACCGCATGGCTCCTGTGGTCGGGGTCGTCTGCCACGAGGACGGAGCGTGCTCCGCGGTACCACCTCGCTTGCCGGCCGCTGCTCGCGCTGCGACCGACCGCTCGTTCGCCGGATGGGGTGCGGTCCGGTCCGCCCGGGTCTACTGACGGCGGTGGTGCTGCCGCGTTCTGCCGGAGGCTCCCCGGTGATGGCCGGTTCGACGCCTGGTGGGACGAGTCTACAAGAGTCGGAGCATGCTGGAGCGATGCCCTCGTCCGAGAAGCAGGACCGTCCGGAGTCCCTGCTCACCGTCGTCATCGCCTTCGCCGCCAACCTGCTCGTCGCCGTCGCCAAGACCGTCGCCTCCATGCTCACCGGATCGGCGTCGATGACCGCCGAGGCCGCGCACTCGTGGGCCGACACCGGCAACGAGGTCTTCCTGCTCGTGGCGGAGCGCCGGGGTGCGAAGCAACGGGACCGGAAGCACCCGCTGGGCTACGGACGCGAGACCTACATCTGGTCGATGTTCGCCGCGTTCGGCCTCTTCACCGCCGGCGCCGTCGTGTCGATCTGGCACGGGATCACCGAGCTCGGCGAGACCGGTCCCGCAGAGGACGTCGTCCTCAACTACGTCGTGCTGGCGATCGCGTTCGTCCTCGAGGGCACGAGCTTCCTGCAGGCCTACCGCCAGGCGCACGGTGCCGCCACGAAGCGCCGCGTGCCGGTGCTCCGGCACGTGCTGCAGTCGTCGAACCCCACGCTCCGGGCCGTCTTCGCCGAGGACGCCGCCGCGCTCGTCGGTCTCGTCATCGCGTTCCTCGGGGTCTTCCTCCACCAGGTCACCGGCCTGGCGGTGTTCGACGCGATCGGCTCCATCGCGGTGGGGCTGCTGCTCGGGGTCGTCGCGATCGTCCTCATCGAGCGGAACCGCCGCTTCCTGGTCGGCGAGGCCACCTCGCCCGAGCTGGAGGACGCCGTCCTCACCGAGCTGCTCCGCCGCGACGAGGTGGAGCGGGTCACGTACCTGCACCTCGAGTTCGTCGGTCCGTCGCGGGTGTTCCTCGTCGCCGCCGTCGACCTGACCGGCAACGAGGACGAGGACCACGTCGCCGTTCGGCTGCGTCGGGTCGAGGAGTCCCTGGAGACCAGTCAGTACATCGAGGAGGCGGTGCTCACGCTGAGCATCCCGGGCGATGCGTCGCTCGCGGCGCGCGGGGACGGCGAGGTCCCTGCGATCGTCCGCGACGGCACGGTCGAGGACGTCGCGTCCGGCGGCGCGGGCACGCTCCGGGCGTAGGGCTCGACCGCGGCCCGGTCAGCGCGCGTCGAGCCCCGCCGCGACCGGTGTCAGCGCCGCGCCGACGTACTCCACGAGCGAGCGTCGCCCGACCCCGTCGGCGACCCAGACCCCGAACGCCGCCGCGGCCGCCCCGAGCAGCGCTCCGGAGACCGTCTGCGGCCAGAGCGCCGTCGGGCGCTCCCCCGTCCGGGAACCGACGAACGCCGACACCGCCCCGTGCTGCGCCATCACCCGCGCGGCGACGCTCGCGACGAGCTCGGTGCCGATGTCCATCACCTCGGCCTGCGCGATCGCCCACGGCACGCGCTCCGGGTCGTGCGCCCGGGCGGCCGCCACGAGCGCCTCCTCCACCGCGCGCACCGGGCTCCGCTCGGTCGACGCGGCCAGGAACGCGGGGACGTCGGCGACCGCGGCGTCCAGTTCGAGCCAGAGCACGTCGGACTTGGCGCCGAAGTAGTTGAAGAAGGTCGCACGGCTGACGCCGGCCCGGGCGGCGATGTGGTCGACCGTCGTCCGTCCGTAGCCCTGCTCGAGGAACAGCTCGGCCGCCGCGTCGGCGAGCACCCCGGCGCTCGAGCGTCGGGGGCGGCCACCGCGGCGCATCGTCTCGTCCATGCCCTCAGTAAACCGCTAGACTCGACGCGCCATGATCTTGGACCGAGTACAGAAATCACGCGCCCGCGCCCTCCTCACCGCCGCGGGCGCCTCCGCGGTCCTGCTGGCCCTCACCGCCTGCACCGGTGGCGGCGCGGCCACCTCCGACAGCACGCCGGTCAGCGGCGGCACCCTCACGTACGCCTCGGGCGACGCGGAGCCGACCTGCCTCGACCCGCACGTCGGCGGCAACTACCCGCAGGCCCTGCTGTCGACGCAGTACATCGAGACGCTCACGAGCCTCGACCGCGACCGCCGGCCGAGCCCCGCCCTCGCGACCGACTGGCAGACCAGCGGCGACGGCAGGACCCTGACCTTCGACCTGCGGAAGGACGTCACGTTCTCGGACGGCACCCCGTTCGACGCGGCCGCCGTCGTCGCGAACATCGAGCACGTGCAGGACCCGACGACCGCGTCGAGCACGGGCTACCTCGCATTGCAGTCGATCACGAAGGCCACCGCGACCGACGACCACACGGTGACGCTGACCCTGAGCCGTCCGGACAGCGCGCTGCTCGAGTCGTTCTCGCAGCCGTGGGTCGGGATGGAGTCCCCGAAGGCGCTCGAGCGTCCGCAGGCGACCAACTGCGAGTCCCCGGTCGGCACCGGGCCGTTCACCGTGACGAAGTGGCAGCACGGTGACCGCGTCACCCTGGGGAAGAACACCCGGTACACGCCGCTCTCCGGGTCGACGGAGCCCCGCCTCGACGGCATCACCTGGCGCTTCCTGCCCGACTCGACCTCGCGCTACGCGGCGCTGCAGGCGGGCCAGGTCGACGTCATCGACAACGCCCAGCCCGACCAGCTGAAGGCCGCGTCCACCAAGGGCGCGATCCGCGACCTCGACGCGCCGCGCCCCGGCGCCTCGAACCGCCTCGAACTGAACTCCGGGCACGGGGTGTTCCGCGACGAGGCGGTCCGCAAGGCCTTCATCGCCGGCGCCGAGATCGACCCGGGCCTCGAGAGCCTGTTCCTCGGCACCGCGAAGCGCTCGTACTCGGTGCTGTCGAGCGTCGAGCCAGACGGGTACTCCGACCCGGCGCTGTTCGAGTACTCCCCCACGACCGCGGAGCGCCTGCTCGACGAGGCCGGCTGGAAGGTCGGCAGCGACGGGATCCGCCAGAAGGACGGCGAGCGCCTCACCGTGACCTTCCCGGTGTCGACGAACCAGTCCGTGCCCGCCGAACGCAGCCTGTTCCAGCAGGTCCAGGCCTCCGAGAAGGCCGTCGGGTTCGACGTCCGGCTCGAGGAGCTCGACCTGTCGAGCTGGTACGCCGCGCTCGCCGCGAACGAGTACGACGTCGTGAGTGCGCCGTACACGAAGGTCGGCCCCGACGTCCTCCGGATCCTCTACGACAGCGCGAGCATCACGCCGGCGCCGTCGGGCTACTTCGCGAACCTCGCGCAGCTCGACGACCCGACGGTCGACGACCTCCTGCAGCGTGCGGCCGCGACCGCCGACGCCGACGAGCGCGGGGACCTGTACCGTCAGGCCCAGCAGCGGATCCTCGCCAGCGGCACCGTGCTGCCGCTCTACGACCAGCAGAACCACTTCCTGTACCGGTCGACCGTCCACGGCATCGAGACCACGTCGGTCTCCACACCGTGGTTCGGCACGGCGTGGATCGCGCGCTGACGAGCCCACCGGCCGGGAGGCACCCCCTGCGTCCGACACGCGAGCACCGGTCCGCCGTCGGCTCGGCATGGGTCCTGTGGGGCCTCCGCCGGGCGGCCGGCGGCGTCGGCGTGCTCTGGGCCGTCGCGACGATCGTCTTCGTCGCGATCCGGCTCGTCCCCGGTGACCCGGCGCTCGCGATCCTCGGTGGTCCGGGTTCCCAGGCCTCGGCCGAGGCGGTCGACGCCGTCCGCCGGGAGTACGGGCTCGACCGGCCGGTGCTCGTCCAGTACGCGGTGTTCCTCGGCCGACTCGCGACCGGGCACCTCGGCGACTCCTACGCCTTCCGCACCCCGGTGTCGACGCTCCTCGCGCAGCAGCTCCCGGTGACGCTGACGCTCGCCGTGGCCGGGCTCGCCGTCGCCTGGGTGCTCGCGATCGCCGCCGCGTGGTGGTCCACCCAGCGTGGCCGCGTGGCCGCCGCCCTGACCGGCGCGATCACGGTGACGGCCAGCGTCGTCCCGCACTTCTGGCTCGGCAGCGTGCTCATCGTCGTCTTCGCGAGCGCACTCGGCTGGGTGCCGGCGGTCTCGGACGGCTCCGTACGAGGCTGGGTGCTGCCCGTGCTCACGGTCGCGGTCCCCGTCGCCGGGTACCTCGCCGAGACCGTGCGCGACGGCGTGGTCGACGCGCAGCGCTCGGCGTTCGCCCTGGCCGCCCGCGGTCGCGGCGAGTCGCGCGCGGGACTCTTCGGTCGGCACCTGCTGCGGCACGCGGCACTGCCCGGAATCGCCCTGTCCGCCTGGGCCTTCGGATCGCTGGTGTCCGGCGCGGTCGTCGTCGAGTCGGTGTTCGCGCTGCCCGGCATCGGCCGTGCCCTGGTGACCGCGGTCACGCAGCGGGACATGCCGCTCGTCGTCGGCATCGCGCTCGTGTCCGCCGCGGCGTACGTCGTCGTCCTCGCCGTCGCGGACCTCGTCGAGCGCCTGGTCGACCCGCGGGCCGGCGGCCGCCCCGGCGAACGGACCGCGCCGCGCCGGCGGGGCCGGGCACCCGTCGGGACGCACCACGGGGCGGGCGCACGGTGAGCGGCATCGCCGACCCGGGCCTCCAGGCCGGTGCGACGCCGGCCACGGCACGGTCCGAGCGGTCTCGTGGGGGGACGCTCGGGCCGGCGGGGCTGGTGGCCGCGGTCGTCGTCGCCGTCGCGGTGGTGGCGGCCGTCTGGCCGTCGCTGCTCGGCGGCGGGGACCCGCTCGCGGTGCACCCGGCGGACGCCCTGGCCGCACCGAGCGGGGCGCACCCGTTCGGCACCGACGAGTCCGGGCGCGACGTCCTGACGCGGGTGGTCGCCGGGACGCGCGCGTCGCTCGTGGTCGGGGTGGTGGCCACCCTGGTGGGCGGCGCGACGGGTGTGGTGCTCGGCACGGTCGCGGGCCTCGGCGGACGGCTCGTCGAAGCGGTGGTCGGTCGGCTCACCGAGGTGGCGTTCGCCCTGCCGCTCCTGCTCGTCGCGCTCGTCGTCATCGCGGTGACCGGGCCCGGACCGGTGCCGGCGACGCTCGCGGTCGGGTTCGCGACGGCACCCGGGTACGCACGCATCGTCCGCGCACTCGTCCGCACCGCGCGGTCCTCGCAGGTGGTCGAGACGGCGGTGCTGCAGGGACGCCCGCCCGGCCGGATCCTGTTCCGCCACGTGCTGCCCGCGGCGCTCTGGCCCGTCGTCGCCGTCGCCACCCTCGGGGTCGGGCAGGCGGTCGTGTGGGCCTCGGCGCTGAGCTACCTCGGTGTCGGGACGCCGCCGCCGGCGCCGGAGTGGGGCGCGATGCTCGCGGACGGTCGCACCTACCTGCTGACCGCACCGTGGATGAGCACGTTCCCCGGGCTCGCGATCGTCGTCCTGGCCACGTCCGTGACGGTGCTCGGACGCGCGGTGCGACGGGCGGGGGCCGCACGGTGAACACGGGAGGCGCGGAGCGCACGGCGACCGCTCGCGTGCTCGACATCAGCGGGCTCACCGTGACGATCGGCGGTGCCACGCTGGTGCACGACGTCAGCCTGCACGTCGACGCCGGCGAGTGCGTCGCCCTCGTCGGCGCGTCCGGGTCGGGGAAGACCGTCACCGCCCGGGCGGCGCTCGGGCTGTCGGCACCGGGCGCGGTCGTCAGCGCGGACCGGCTCGACCTCGACCGCACCGACGTCCGCGGGCTGTCCGAACGCCGGTGGCGGCGGCTCCGGGGCTCGACCGTCGGGTACGTCGGACAGGAGGCCCTCGGCGCCCTCGACCCACTCCGCCCCGTCGGTCGGGAGGTCGCCGACGCCCTGCGCCTGCACACCGACCTGCGGGCCGTCGACCGGATCGAGGCGGTGCGCGAGGCGCTGGCGGCCGTGGGGCTCGACCCGGCGCTGGCCACCGACGGGCGGCTCGCGGGCACGCTGTCGGGCGGGATGCGGCAGCGGGCGCTCATCGCCGCGGCGACCGTGGCCTCGCCGGCCCTCGTCGTGGCGGACGAACCGACCACCGCACTCGACGCGGCGGTCGCGGTGACCGTGATGGAGCAGTTGCGTGCGGCACAGCAGCGCGGGGCGGGGCTCCTCGTCATCACCCACGACCTCGGCCTCGTCACGGGGTGGGCGGACCGCGTGGTCGTCGTGGACGACGGCACGGTGGTCGAGGACGGCCCGGTCGCGGCGGTCCTCGACGCGCCCGCGCACCCCGCGACGCGGGCGCTGGTGCGGGTGGCGCGCTCGGGCGCCGACCGCTCCCGGGCCCCGGCCGCGGCGGCGGCGAACGGTGCGCCGGTGCTCGACGGCGTGGGGCTGACCCGCGTGTTCGACGGGGTACCCGCCGTGCAGGACCTCGCGGTCGCGGTGCGCCCGGGTCGGGTGACCGGGGTGATCGGTGCCTCCGGTTCCGGCAAGACCACGGTCGCGCGGATGCTGCTCGGGCTCGAGACCCCGAACGCCGGCACGGTGACGCTCGATGGAGCGCCCTGGGTGCCGCTGCCCGAACGGGAGCGCCGGGACCGACGGCACCGGGTGGCCGCCGTCGTGCAGGACCCCGGGGCGACGTTCGACGAGCGCTGGACGGTCGAGCGCGTGCTCGCCGACGCCCTGACGGACGGTGGCGCACGCCGGGCGACCGGTGCGCTCGCCGACCGGGTCGACGCGGCACTCCGGCAGGTCGGGCTGGACCCAGCGCTGCGCTCCCGTCCCCCGCGCACGCTGTCGGGCGGGCAGCGGCAGCGGCTCGCGATCGCCCGGGCGCTGGCGACCTCACCCGAGGTGGTCGTGCTCGACGAACCCGTGACGGCCCTGGACGCGACGGTGCAGGACGCCGTGCTGACGCTGCTCGAGCGACTCCGCGACGAGACCGGCGTCGCGATGCTGTTCGTGTCGCACGACCTCCGGGCGGTGCGCCGGATGGCCGACGACGTGCTCGTCGTGCACGAGGGCCGGGTCGTCGAGCAGGGCCCGGCGTCCCGCGTGTTCGACGCGCCCGAGCACCCGGCGACCGAGCGACTGCTCACGGCCTCCGCCCGCCTGGCCGCCGGCGTCTGACCGCGCCCGGTCCGGGCAGCCGACGCGAGACTCGGCCCCCCGGACGGTTTCGCGGGTCCCCCGTCACGAAACAGTCCGCAGGGCCGAGTCGCGTGGACGGGCCGCCGACGCGGCTACGAGCCGGCGGTCTCCTGCTTCGGGGCGTCGCCCGAGATGATCGGGATCTCGCTCGTCGAGAAGTCCTTCGCCCAGTCGGACTGCGCGAGCTCCGAGCTCGGGTCGTTGTAGTCCTCGATCACGCCGGCGACCTCGTCCTCGTGCGCCACCGTCGGGCCGGAACCCATCAGCGGCGTCGCGGCCGTCTCCTTCGTGAAGTACACGGCGACGAGCCCGATCACGGCTGCGAGCATGAGGTAGAACGCGGGGATGTCCTCGGCCCACGACAGGCCGGCGTCCTTCGCCCCGGCGATGAGCGCCTGGGTCGCGAGGGGCGTGGTGCCACCGAACAGCGAGACCGAGACGTTGAAGGCGATGGCGAGGGCGCCGTAGCGGATGATCGTCGGGAAGAGCGCCGGGAGCGTCGACGGCATGGTCGAGGTGAACGTGACGAGCACGAGCCCCAGGATCAGCAGGCCGAAGAACACGCCGGCACCGGTGCCGGACTGCACGAGCTTGAGCGCCGGCCACGACAGCAGGATGAAGCCGATGCAGCCCGCGGCGAGGACCGGACGTCGACCGAACTTGTCGGACAGACGGCCGCCGAAGGTGATGACGACCATCATGAGGATCATCACGATGACGATGAGGATCAGGCCGAACGTCGCGTTCTGGCCGAGGTTCGTCTCGAGGTAGGTCGGCATGTACGACAGCAGCATGTAGTCGGTCACGTTGAACACGAGGACCAGACCGATGCAGATGAGGAGCGACCGCCAGTTCTCGGCGAACAGCTTGAGGAACGGCGTCTTCTGCGACTCGCGCTCGGCTGCCTGCTCCTGCTGCTTCTGGAACGCGGGGGTCTCCTCGAGCTTCAGGCGCAGGTAGAGGCCGATGAGCCCGAGCGGGCCCGCGACGAGGAACGGGATGCGCCAGCCCCAGCTGAGCAGCGAGTCCTCGGGGAGGGCGTACTGCAGGGCCGTGACGATCGAGGCGCCGAGCACGTAGCCGGCGAGCGTGCCGAACTCGAGCCACGAGCCCATGAACCCGCGGCGCTTGTCCGGCGAGTACTCGGCGATGAACGTCGCGGCGCCGCCGTACTCACCGCCCGTCGAGAAGCCCTGCACGAAGCGTGCGACGAGGAGCAGCACCGGTGCCCAGAACCCGATCGTGTCGTACGAGGGGATGAGGCCGATCATGAGCGTGCCGGCGGCCATGAGGATCATGGTCAGCGCGAGGACCTTCTGGCGGCCGATCTTGTCGCCGATCGGGCCGAAGACGGCACCGCCGATCGGACGGACGATGAACGCGGCCGCGAAGAAGCCGAAGGTCGCGACGAGGTTCGACGTCGGGTCGCCCTCGGGCAGGAACACCTTCGAGATCGTGACGGTCAGGTACGCGAAGATGCCGAAGTCGAACCACTCCATCGCGTTGCCGAGTGCCGCGGCGGCGACGGCACGCTTGAGCAGCGACTCCTCGACGACGGTGACGTCGTCCTCGGTCAGCTTGCGGCGTGCACGCTTCGCGGCGGCCTTCGTGCGCAACGGCCGATCGCCGTGCTGGTGGGATTCGTTCGGTGCCAAGTTCGTTCCTCCGGTAGTGCTGTGTCTTGCCTTCGGGCGTCCGGCGGAGAGCGACTGTGCAGTCCTGACGGAAACCGCGTCCGCCGGACAAACTCCGACAGCCTAGCAGATGGAGCGCTCCGACGCGACGGCCCGCTACGATGTGCTCACCACGCACGTCCTGCGTGTCACTCAGGCACCTCACCACGGACTCGGTGCCGCACACATCGATCGAAAGGCCCCGCCATGTCGAAGCCCATGCCCGAGAAGCCCACCGTCGACGGACTCGAGCAGGTCTGGGGCCCGGTCTGGGAGCAGGACGGCACCTACCGCTTCGACCGCGACAGCGCGACGAAGGACGCGGTGTACTCGATCGACACCCCGCCGCCGACCGCCTCCGGATCGCTGCACATCGGCCACGTGTTCTCGTACACGCACACCGACCTCAAGGCCCGGTACGAGCGCATGCGCGGCAAGCACGTCTTCTACCCGATGGGCTGGGACGACAACGGCCTGCCCACCGAGCGTCGCGTGCAGAACTACTACGGCGTCCGCTGCGACCCGCAGCTCCCGTACGACCCGGCGTTCGTCCCGCCGTTCGAGGGCGGTGACGGCAAGTCGGCCAAGGCCGCCGACCAGCTGCCGATCTCGCGCCGCAACTTCATCGAGCTGTGCGAGCGCCTGACCGTGCAGGACGAGCAGCAGTTCGAGCACCTCTTCCGCACGCTCGGCCTGTCCGTGGACTGGACGCAGTCGTACCGGACCATCGACGACACCTCCCGCGCGAGCGCGCAGCGTGCCTTCCTCCGCAACCTCGAGCGCGGCGAGGCCTACCAGGCCGACGCCCCGACGCTCTGGGACGTCACGTTCCGCACCGCGGTGGCCCAGGCCGAGCTCGAGGACAAGGAGATGCCCGGCGCGTACCACGGCCTCGCGTTCCACCGCACCGACGGCGGCGAGGACGTCGTCATCCAGACCACCCGCCCCGAGCTGCTCCCCGCGTGCGTGGCCCTCGTCGCCCACCCGGACGACGAGCGCTTCCAGGACCTGTTCGGCAAGACCGTCCGCTCTCCCCTGTTCGACGTCGAGGTCCCGGTGCTCGCGCACCACCTCGCGCAGCAGGACAAGGGCGCCGGCATCGCGATGGTCTGCACCTTCGGTGACACCACCGACGTGGTGTGGTGGCGCGAGCTCCAGCTGCCGAACCGCGCGATCATCGGCTTCGACGGCCGCGTGCGCTCGGACGAGCCGACCTGGATCGAGTCCGCCCGCGGCAAGGAGCTCTACGCCGAGATGGCCGGCAAGACGGTGTTCTCGGCGAAGAAGGTCCTCGTGGACGCCCTCACCGAGTCCGGCGAGCTCGTCGGCGACGTCAAGACGATCAACCACCCGGTGAAGTTCTTCGAGAAGGGCGACAAGCCGCTCGAGATCGTCTCGACCCGCCAGTGGTACATCGTCAACGGCGCCCGCGACGAGCAGCTCCGCAGCACGCTCCACCGGCGCGGCGAGGAGATCGCGTTCCACCCGGACTTCATGCGCGTCCGCTACGACAACTGGGTCGGCGGCCTGTCCGGCGACTGGCTCATCTCGCGCCAGCGCTTCTTCGGCGTGCCGCTGCCGGTCTGGTACCCGCTCGACGCCGACGGCAACCCGGTGTTCGACCAGCCGATCGTCCCGACCGAGGACCAGCTCCCGGTGGACCCCGCATCCGAGCCGGCCCCCGGCTACGAGGAGTCCCAGCGCGGCGTCGCCGGCGGCTTCCAGGGCGAGCTCGACGTGATGGACACGTGGGCGACCTCGTCGCTCACGCCGCAGCTCGCGGGCAAGTGGGAGACCGACCCGGCGCTGTACGACCTCGTGTTCCCGTACGACGTCCGCCCGCAGGCGCAGGACATCATCCGCACCTGGCTCTTCACGACGGTGCTCCGCAGCCAGCTCGAGGCCGACGTGGCCCCCTGGAAGCACGCGAGCATCTCCGGCTTCATCGTCGACCCCGACCGCAAGAAGATGTCGAAGTCGAAGGGCAACGTCGTCACGCCGCTGTCGATCCTCGAGCAGCACGGTGCGGACGCGGTCCGCTACTGGGCGGCCTCGTCGAAGCTCGGCACGGACGCGGCCTTCGACGCGCAGAACCCGAAGCAGATCAAGGTCGGCCGACGCCTGGCGATCAAGGTGCTCAACGCCGCCAAGTTCGTCTACGGGTTCGAGCTCCCGAGCGGGGCCACGAGCGTGACCGAGGCGCTCGACGTCGACATGCTCGCCGAGCTCGCGAGCGTGATCGACCAGGCCACCACGGCCTTCGACGGCTTCGACCACGCCCGCGCGCTCGAGGTCACCGAACGGTTCTTCTGGACGTTCTGCGACGACTACCTCGAGCTCGTCAAGGAGCGCGCCTACGGCACCGCGACCGACGCGACGCACGAGACGCAGGCGAGCGCGGTCCTGGCGCTGCGCGCCGCGATCGACGCGCTGCTGCGGCTGCTGGCGCCGTTCCTCCCGTTCGCGACGGAGGAGGTGTGGGCCTGGACCCACGAGACCAGCGTGCACCGCGCCTCCTGGCCGACGACGGCCGAGCTGCCGACGCAGGCCGCTCCGACGGGCCTGCTGGCAGCCGTCGGGCAGGCGCTCATCGGCATCCGCGGTGCGAAGACCGCCGCGAAGGCCTCGCAGAAGACGCCGGTGACGCGCGCCGTCGTGTCGGCCCCGGCCGAGCAGCGGGCGCTCATCGAGCGTGCGGCGGTCGACCTTGCGGCCGTCGGGCGCATCGAGAACCTGTCGTTCACGGACGGCGAGGAGCTCGCCGTCACCGAGATCGAGCTCGCCGAGCAGCAGGCGTAGCGTCACGGGAGCAGGCCGGACCGTCCGCGGTCCGGCCTGCGACACGACGGATCGGGACGGACTGGAGGCACGGATGCAGTTGGGCACGCGCTGGAACGTGGGTGGGGAGCCGCCGTCGCGACTGCCGGAGACGGTCGTCGTCGCCGTACGTGGTGTCGAGGACGAGCTGGCGGCCGAGTCGGTCGACGCGTCGACCTGGCGGTGGACGCTCACCTTCCTCGAGGGCAAGCCGGTCGTCGAGCTCGACGACGGCACGTCGATCCACCTCGACGCCGCGGGGCGCGCACAGGTGACGAACCCGGACGACGCGCCGGAGGAGGACTGAGCCGGGCGGTCCGCCCGGGATCCCTCCGCTCCGTGGGTCAGACGAGCCCGGCGCGGTGGGCCGTGATGGCCAGCTGCGTCCGGTTCTGCAGACCGAGCTTGTCGAGGAGCCGCGAGACGTAGGTCTTGGCCGAGGCCGGCGTGACGCCGAGCCGTGCGGCGATCTGCGCGTTCGTCAGCCCCTCGCCGACGGCGGTCGCGAGCTCCCGCTCCCGCGGGGTGAGGTCGGCGAGGTCGTCGTCGGTCCCCGGTCCGGCGTCCGCGACCGCCGTCGTGCCGACCGCCATCGATCCGACCGCCACCGGTCCGACCGCCGTCGGGCGGGTCGGTGTCGGGCGGGTCACCGCTCGCGCCACCACCGCCGACGCCACCGCCGGTGCCAGCACGCAGCGGTCGGCCGCGACGTCCCGAACCGCGGCCGCGAGCTCGTGCGGGCGAGCCCCCTTCAGCAGGAACCCCGACGCGCCGACCTCGAGCGCGCGGAGCACCGCGTCGTCGTGCTCGAAGGCGGTGAGCACCACCACGCGGGGCGGGACCTCGAGCGCCCGCAGGAGCCCGGTCGTCGCGATGCCGTCCGGTCCGCCGGGCATCCGGAGGTCCACGAGAGCGACGTCGACCCGTAGACGACGGGCGACCGCCGCGCCGCGCTCCCCGTCCGGGCACTCGGCGACCACGACGATGTCCGGCTCGGACTCGAGCACGAGCCGGATGCTCGCCCGGACGTCGGCGTCGTCGTCGACGAGCAGGACACGGATCACCGGGGCACCTCGACGGTCACCCGGAAGCGCTCACCGAGGACGCCGTGCGTCACGCGTCCTCCCACCGACGCCGCGCGCTCCGCCGCGACCGCCAGACCGTGGCCCCCGCTCGGCAGTGCCGGTGCGTGATCCGTGACGGGGTTCTCGACCAGGACCCGGACGAGGTCGGGCCAGATCTCGCCGCGGACGTCCACCGCCGCCCCGGGGGCGTGCTTCGTCGCGTTGTGGAGGGCCTCGGCGAGCACGGCGTCCAGGACGGCGCTCGATGCGTCGTCGAGCCCGGCCGTCCGGGCGATCGGGCCGGCCGCGGGTCCGTGCCGGCGGACCACGGTGCCGTCGCGCTCCGCCGCGTCGATCGACTCCTGCCACGAGCGGGACGACCGTGCGCGGGGTCCGGTCCCGATGTCCGGGCCGCTCGACGACGCGACGTGCGCGCCGTCGGCGCCGTCGGCGCCGTCAGCGGCGTCCGCGCCGGTCGCGCCGTCCGTGCCGTCCGCGCCGTCGCGCAGGAGCCCGACGACGAAGTGCACGTCCTCCAGGAGGTCCGCGCCCGTGTCCGCGATCCTGGTCGCCAGCGACCGGGCTTCGGCGTCGGCACTGCGCGCGGCGATCGCACTCGCGTGCAGGGTCATCCGGCTGACGTTCTGGCCGACGAGGTCGTGCATGTCGCGGCTCAGGCGGAGCCGTTCGTGCGCGACGACGTCGGCCGCCCGGGCGGCGGCCACCTCGGCGGCGAGCCGGAGGCGGTCCTCACGCAGCGCGACCAACCGGGAGGCCTCCCCCACGGCACCGCCGACCAGCGCGGGCAGGACGACCCCGAGCAGCGGCGCGGTCTCCTCGGGGAGCGCGACGTGCCCGGCTCGGAACGAACAGGGCACGGGGACGAGGCCGAGCGGGTGCAGGACCGTGTACGCACCGAGGACCAGCAGCCACCCCCGCGGACGGCGGGCACCGAGCACGACCGCCATCACCATCACGAAGGAGCACGACCCGGTGGCGGCCCACACGAGGGGTGCGACCACGCTCGGGACGACGGGGAGTCGCCGGACCAGGTACAGCGACAGCCCGCCCGCGAGGAACGCCAGCAGCTGTCCGGCGTCCGGCGCCTCCCGCGCCGCGAGTGCGTCGTACCAGGTGCTCCAGGCCGTCACGACCAGGGGGAACGACAGTGCGGCGGCGCGGAGGAAACGGCGGGTGCGGAGGTCCGGGGCATCGACGAGCCGCTCGATCCACCGGTGGGGTCGCGGGAGGGCGCCCGTCGCGACTGCTGCTTGGAATATCACATGTTCAGTATATGCACCGCGGTCGCGATGCAGCGAGCGGACCCCGGTACACTCGGGAACGGCCGTTCCCGTCTGCTCGGAGCGACCGCCGCACGGGATCGGGAGGACGACCGTTGGCGAACGCCGTGGACCAGGAGACGAGCGAGCGCATCCGCGCCACCGCCGACGCCCTCTTCGCCGCCCGTGGGTTCCAGTCGGTCGGCATGGACGACATCCGGACCGGTGCCGGCGTCTCGCTGAAGAAGCTCTACGCCGCGTTCCCGGGCAAGGACCAGCTCATCGCCGCGGTCCTCGCCGGGCGGCACGCCACGTGGGAGCAGGGCATCACCGCGGCCGTCGCGGCTGCGACGGCTCCGCGGGACCGACTCCTCGTGATGTACGACTTCCTCGAGCAGTGGTTCGGCGACGACACGTTCCGCGGGTGCGGCTTCATCAACGCCTTCGGGGAGCTCGGCGGGACCTCCCCCGCGGTGGCGGAGATCGCACGGGCACACAAGGACTCCTTCCAGCGCTACGTCGCCGGGCTGGCCGCCGACGTCGTCGCCGACACGGAGACCGCCGAGGAGCTCGCCGCGCAGCTCGCGCTGCTCGCCGAGGGGGCGCAGACCACGGCGGCCATCGCGGGCGACACCGCACCGGCGCGGCACGCGCGCCGTGCCGCCGCGACCCTCATCGACGCCGCGACGCGCTGACGGCCCGCGCGGCCCGCGTTGCCCTTCGGGGACGCTCCTGCGCGTCGGTCCTCCCGTACGGTCGCACCTCGGCACATGCGCCGTTCGCGGCCCGCCGAAAGGACACCCCGTGCAGCCCTCCGCCGTGCGTCCCCCACTCGAACGCATCGAGGAGCTGGCGGGACGAGCGGCGGTCCCGGCCGTTCGGACCGCCATCGCCGTGCTCATGCTGTGGTTCGGGGTGCCGAAGCTGTTCCCCGGCGGGAGTCCGGCGGAGAGCCTCGTGGTCCGGACACTGGGCACCCTGTCCGGCGGTCTGGTCGCCGGCGACGTCGCACGGGTCGGCGTGGCCGTGTTCGAGATCGGCCTCGGCGTCGCGCTCCTGGTGGACCGGTGCATGCCCGTCGTGCTGTCGGCACTGCTCGTGCACATGGCGGGGACCGCCGCACCGCTCCTGCTCTTCCCCGACGAGACCTGGCGGAGCGCCGGGATCGGGACGCTCGAGGGGCAGTACATCCTCAAGAACGTCGTCATCGTCGCCGGCGTCGTCGTCCTGGCGGGCAGCATGCGGCGTGGCCCGCGCGACCCACGGGGCGAGCGCGCGACCAGGTGACGGACGGGAGGCGCGTGGCGGGGCCGCCGCGCTCCTCCCGTCCGTAGTGTGGGGACCATGGCAACCCCGTTCGACGAACCGAGCACCCTCCCCTACGCCCTCCCGCCGTTCGACGACGTCCGGCTCGAGCACTTCCGCCCCGCGTTCGACGCCGGGACGGCCGAGCAGCGCGCCGAGGTCGAGGCGATCGCCGCCTCGGACGAGGCCCCGACCTTCGAGAACACGCTCGTGGCGCTCGAGCGCTCCGGGCAGCTGCTGACGCGCGTCTCCCACGTGTTCTTCACCCTGTCCTCCGCCGACTCGACGCCCGAGCTGCACGACCTCGAGGCCGAGGTCTCCCCGCTGCTCGCCGCGCACCGTGACGCGATCACGCTCGACTCCCGGCTCTACGCCCGCGTCGACGCGGTGCGTTCCGCGCTGGGCGACCGGGCCGACCTGACGGACGAGGACCGCCGTCTCGTCGAGCGGACCCACACCGAGATGACGCTCGCCGGCGCCGGACTCGACGAAGCCGGCAAGGAGCGCCTGACCGCGATCAACCAGGAGCTCTCGACGCTCACCACGACCTTCGAGCGGAACCTGCTCGAGGACACCAACGACCTCGCCGTGCACGTCACCGACGAACAGGAGCTCGACGGGCTCGACGACGGCGCGAGGTCCGCCGCTGCCGGGGCCGCTCACGACCGGGGGCTCGACGGGTGGTTGATCACCCTGCCGCTGTACACCGGGCACCCGTGGCTCGCGTCGCTGACCGACCGTGGGCTCCGGGAGCGGATCATGCGGGCGTCACGCTCCCGCGGGCGCCGCGGGAACGAGCACGACAACCGCGACGTGCTGCTGCGGATCGTGCGCCTCCGCGCCGAGCGCGCCGAACTGCTCGGGTTCCCGAACCACGCCGCCGTCGTCACCGCGGACAAGACCGCTCGGACGCCCGAGGCCGTCGACGGCCTGCTGTCGTCGCTCGTGCCGGCCGCCACGGCGAACGCCGACGACGAGCGGGCCGTCCGCTCCCGCACCGTCGGCTTCGACGTCGAGGCGTGGGACTGGGCGTACGCGACCGAGGTCCTGCGCGGCGAGCAGTTCGCCGCGGACAGCTCGGCGCTCCGGCCGTACTTCGAGGCCGACCGGGTCCTGCGCGACGGCGTCTTCCACGCGGCCGGCGCGCTCTACGGGCTGACGTTCAACGAACGTCCGGACCTGCACGGCTACAACGACGAGGTCCGGGTCTTCGAGGTGCGTTCGGACGACGACGCACCGGTCGGGCTCTACCTGCTCGACCTGTACACGCGGGACGGCAAGCGCGGTGGCGCGTGGATGAACCCCGTCGTCGAGCAGTCCGAGCTGCTCGGCACGCTGCCGGTCGTCGTCAACAACCTCAACGTGGCGAAGCCGGCGGCGGGCTCCCCCACGCTCCTCATCCAGGACGAGGTCGAGACGCTCTTCCACGAGTTCGGGCACGCGCTGCACGGACTCATCGCCCGGACGACGTACCCGCGGTTCTCGGGGACGAACGTCGAACGGGACTTCGTCGAGTTCCCGTCCCAGGTGAACGAGATGTGGGTGTCGTGGCCGTCGGTGCTCGCGAACTACGCCAAGCACCACGAGACCGGTGCGCCGCTGCCGCCGGAGCTCGTGCTCGGCCTGAGCGACTCGGCCGGCTTCAACGAGGGCTTCTCGACCACGGAGTACCTCGCCGCGGCGCTCCTCGACCAGGCGTGGCACCGGCTGTCCGCGGCGGCAGCAGCCGAGGTCACCGACGTCGAGACGTTCGAGCGACAGGCCCTGACGGACGCCGGGGTGGACGTGCACGCCGTGCCGCCGCGGTACTCGTCGACGTACTTCGCGCACACCTTCTCGGGCGGGTACGACGCCGGGTACTACGGGTACATCTGGTCCGAGGTGCTCGACGCCGACACCGTCGAGTGGTTCCGCGAGAACGGCGGGCTGTCCCGGGAGGCCGGGGCGCGGTTCGCGGCGAAGGTGCTCGGCGTCGGCGGGGCGCAGGACCCGCTGGAGGCCTACCGCGCGTTCCGCGGGCGCGACGCCGAGGTCGGCCCGCTGCTGCGTCGCCGCGGGCTGGAGTAGGCGCGCGGCGGGGCCCGGCGTCCGAACCGCTGGTGTCGAACCACGGATGCGACGTCGAACCAGGGCACCCTGCTGGTTCGACGTCGTGTTCGTGGTTCGATCCCGTACGGGACGGGCGGACCGAGCCTGGTCCGCCCGGAGCGCCGCCCCCACACACACGAACGGCCCGACCCCCGAGGGGACCGGGCCGTTCGCGAACGGCGAGCTACGCGGACTTCTCGACGCGCTTCGCCCGGGGGTGCGGGACGATCGTCGGCGCCGCGTTCTCGAGCACGGACTCGCGCGTGATCACCACGCGTGCGACGTCGTCGTCCGAGGGCACGTCGAACATGACCGGCCCGAGGACCTCCTCGAGGATGGCGCGGAGCCCACGGGCACCGGTCTGCCGCAGCACGGCGAGGTCGGCGATGGCCTCGAGCGCGCCGCGGTCGAACTCGAGCTCGACCCCGTCGATCTGGAACATCCGCTGGTACTGCTTCACCAGCGCGTTCTTGGGCTCGGTCAGGATCTGCATGAGCGCCGACTGGTCGAGCTGCGACACCGTGGTGACGACGGGGAGACGCCCGATGAACTCGGGGATCAGACCGAACTTGTGCAGGTCCTCCGGCAGGACGTCCGCGAACAGGTCCTGCTGGTCGAGCGGGCTGTGGAGCGGCGCGCCGAACCCGATGCCGCGCTTGCCGACGCGCGAGGACACGATGTCCTCGAGCCCTGCGAACGCCCCCGCGACGATGAACAGCACGTTCGTCGTGTCGATCTGGATGAACTCCTGGTGCGGGTGCTTCCGTCCACCCTGCGGCGGGACCGAGGCCGTCGTCCCCTCGAGGATCTTGAGCAGCGCCTGCTGCACGCCCTCGCCCGAGACGTCGCGCGTGATCGAGGGGTTCTCGGCCTTCCGCGCGATCTTGTCGACCTCGTCGATGTAGATGATGCCGGTCTCGGCCCGCTTGACGTCGTAGTCCGCGGCCTGGATCAGCTTGAGGAGGATGTTCTCGACGTCCTCGCCGACGTAGCCGGCCTCGGTCAGGGCAGTCGCGTCGGCGACCGCGAACGGGACGTTCAGACGCTTCGCGAGCGTCTGGGCCAGGTAGGTCTTGCCGCAGCCGGTCGGACCGATGAGCAGGATGTTCGACTTGGCGATCTCGACGTCGTCGCGGTCCTCCGCGGCGGTGATCTGCCCCTGCGCACGGATGCGCTTGTAGTGGTTGTAGACGGCCACGGCGAGGGCACGCTTCGCGGGGTCCTGCCCGATGACGTACTCCTGCAGGAAGTCGAAGATCTCGCGGGGCTTCGGCAGGTCGAAGTCGCCGCCCGTGGTGTCCTCGCCGGCCTCGGCCAGGCGCTCCTCGATGATCTCGTTGCACAGCTCGACGCACTCGTCGCAGATGTACACCCCCGGTCCGGCGATGAGCTGCTGGACCTGCTTCTGGCTCTTGCCGCAGAAGGAGCACTTCAGCAGGTCAGCGCTCTCCCCGATGCGTGCCATGTCGGTGCCCTCCTTGGATGACCGGTGCGGATGACCGGTGCGGTCGACCGATGCAGGCTGGTGACCCGCCCGATGGATCGACTCTAACCGCATCCGGTGACACCGACCGCGACGCCGTCCGGCCTGTCCCGGCACGTTCGCCCAGGGCGTGCACACCTGGTACGGTGACTCCGGTTCCTCTACAAGTTGTAGAGGTCGGAAGGACCCCATGACGAAGCGACTCGCCCTCCTCGGTACCGGCACCCTCGGCGTCACCGCCGCGATCGTCCTCGGCACCGCCGCTGCGGCCAGCGCCCACGTCGAGGCCGACGCGACCTCCACCGCGGCGAACTCGTACACCACGGCCACGTTCTCGGTGCCGCACGGCTGCGACGGCTCCCCCACCACGAAGCTCGTCTTCCAGGTGCCCGAGTCCGTCATCGAGGTCACGCCGACGGTCAACCCGAACTGGACCATCACGAAGGCCACCGAGCCGTACACCGCTCCGTCGAGCGGCACCGCGAGCGACGAGGAGACCGAGGCCGGCGCCGAGCGCGTCACGAGTGTCACCTACACCGCGAAGACCCCGCTCCCCGCCGACGAGCGCGACACCTTCGCCCTGTCGTTCTCCCTGCCGGACGGCAAGCCCGGCGACCGGGTGTCCTTCCCCGTGGTGCAGACCTGCGAGCGCGGCTCGGTCGACTGGGACCAGGCGCAGGAGTCCGGGAAGGCCGAGCCGGAGCACCCCGCGCCCTCGATCGTGCTGACCGCCGCCACCACCCAGGGCGACGACGACGACGCCACCGCCGCCACCGCGAGCGACACCGGCACGACCGCGGCGCAGCCCGACCTCGTCGGTCGCTTCCTCGGGCTCGGCGGCCTGGTCGTCGGCGCCGTCGGACTGGTCGTCGCGGTCGCGGCGACGCGTCGCCGGGACGCATCGAAGTGACCCTCGGATCGCGTCCGACGCGCGGCAGCCGGTCCGGGACGGTCCGACGTCCGGCCTGGAGGCCCGTGGCCGCGACCGCCGCGGCCCTCGCCGTCGCGGGCTGCGCGGTCCTCGGCCTGGCCGCCCCCGCCAGCGCGCACAACTACCTCGTGTCCTCGACGCCCGAGGTGGGCGGGACGCTCACCGAGCTCCCGGACCGCTTCGACATCACGACGAACGACCGGTTGCTGGCCATCGGCGGCTCGGACTCCGGCTTCGCCTTCCGCGTGATCGGTCCCGACGGGAGGTACCACGAGGACGGCTGCGTCTCCGTGGACGGCCCGTCGATGACCACGAAGGCCGCCCTCGGGAGCTCCGGCAGGTACGAGGTCGAGTGGCAGATCGTCTCCGCCGACGGCCACACCGTCTCCGACCGCTACGACTTCACGTGGAAGGCGCCGGCCGGCTTCTCGCCCGACCGCGGCTCCGCGACGCCGGCGACGTGCGCGACCGGTGACGGGTCGAGCCCCGCCCCGGGCTCGACGAACGGCAGCGAGGCCGCCGGCGACGACTCGAGTGCGACGGACGCGCTCTTCATCGGTGCCGGCGGGATCGTCCTGGCCGGCGTCGTCGTCGCGGTCCTGCTCCTGCTCCGGCGCCGACCGGCACCCGCGGCTGACGACCACGACGAGGACTGACCGGGGCCGGACGGCGGGCCGTCACGCGGTCCCGGGGTCGTCACCCGGCCCGTACTGCGTCACCACGAGGGTCTGTCGTCGTTCCTCGAGGTCCGAGTCGAGCTCGATCGTCCACTCCCCCCGGTGGTCGACGTGCCCTTCACCGAGCACGTCGTCGGTGTCCTTCCGGCGGACGACGACCGCGCTCCCCGGCTCCCCGTGCCCCGTCAGGACCGGGCGGAGATCGGTGTCGGCACCGTCCTCGGGCGACGCGATGCTCACGGCGGTGAAGACGCCGTCATCGCGCACGAGCCCGCCGTCGACGATCCGGAACCGCTGGACGAGGTCGGTCGAAGCGGGCATCCGCTCGCTGTCCCGCCAGGGGAACACCCCGTCGTGCTGCTGGTGCCGGATGACCAGGATCTGCCCCTCCTGCCAGTGCGCGTCGAACCGGTCGGCGAGCGGGTACGCGGTCTCGTCACCCTTGATCGACCAGTCGCCGAGCGACCGTTCGTCGTCGGCCGACCGCAGTTCGATGCCGATGTACTCGCGCCCGGCCCACGAGGAGTGGGCCTGGTAGGTCGTGCGGGGCACGAGCCGGAGCTCGTGGTCCTCGGGCAGGATGGCGAGCCGCGCGACCGGGCGGTCCTTCTGCCCGAGGAGGTCGACCAGGTTCCCGGCCCGGGCACGGATCGTCCCGTCGATCACCTCCCGAGGTCCGCGGGGGTCCACCAGCTCCACGGTGATGCTCCCGTACCCCTGGTCGACCGCCGACACCGTCGTGGCACCGACGGACACGGGGGCGCCGTCGCTGCTGCCGATGCCCTCGACCGGGACGTCCGGGAAGTGCCGCTGCCCGACGACGACCTCGGGGGCACCGACGATCGCGCCGACCGGGGTACCCACCTCCGGCAGGACGTGCTCCGGACGGTCCGTCGACGTGTCCACGTTCTCCCAGATCGCCCGCTGGAGTGCGGGACGCTGCGCAAGGTCGGCCGCGGCCTGCTCGCCGATCGGGATGCCCCACTGCTCGAAGAACGGTCGGAGATCGCGATCGGCGAGCCGCCCGGCCACCGTGGCGAAGGAGTCGACCGTCGCCTGGCTCGTGCCGAGGTCGCGCTCCCCGAGTGCGTTCGCAACGCGGAGTTCCTGGTTCAACCGGGGGTAGAAGTGGTCGCCGAAGGCCCGCCGCAGCTGGTCGTACATGAGCAGCCGCACGAACAGGTCCTCGCCGGCGTACGTCCGCTCCCCCACCGGCTGCGCGAAGAACGCCTCGACGAGGTCACGCTTGGTGTCGAGACGGTTCCCGGCCCCGAGCGCGTGCTGCACCGCGAGCGCGGAGATGTTGACCGAGACCTCACCCTGCCCGTCCCACGTGGACGCCGGCATCTGGTACGTGTGGCCCACCTCGTGCCAGAACCCCCAGAGGTCGGACGCCGGCAGTCGGAAGAGGTCTGCTGCGGCATCGGTGTCGACCTGGAACGTGACGTGCTCCTGCGTCGCGCTCGCGTACCCGACTCCCGTGTCCGGAGAGGCGATGTAGATGCGGTGCGGTGCCTTCCGAGCGGTCCCGACCAGGTCGTCGTGCAGGTTGTACGTGCGGTTGGTGAGGGACACGACGTCGTCCCACGTCTGGAGCCGTGCCGTCATGTCCGCCGGGAACGCGCTCGCGCTGCGACGCTGGAAGTCGCCGAAGACCCGCCCGCCCACGAGTTCGACCACCGGGGCGTCCGGCAACGTCCGGAGCTGCTCACGGAACTCGGCGTCCGAGGTCTGGCCGAGGACGAAGGTGGGAACCACGCGCCCGCCGTGGACCCGGAGCACCGCGCTGCCCGTCGGGGCGGTGCTCACCAGGAAGAGCATGCCGTCCCGGTCGGCGGTCCACGACGTCGACGTCCCGCTCGGCGTGGGCACGAGTGACGAGAGCGAGGTTGCCGCGACACCCTCGTACCCGCCGTAGAGCCCCGCCCGGATGCCGGTCGTGGGCGCCCCGGCGGGGACGTCGACGGTGACTCGCTCGCCGGCGCGCACGAAGCGACCGGTCGGCTGGAGGTCGCTGTGCCGCATCCGTCGTTCCTCGCGCGCCTGCTCAGCCGCGGCACTGCCGAGCCCGTGGACGCGGACCGCGGTGGACTCGAGGTCCTCGGAGGGCTGGATCGACGCCGGTCGCGGACCGCTGTCGACGACGGTGAAGCGGCCGTGTGCGAGCACGGCCCCGCTGTCCCCCAGCACGCGGACGTCGCCCTCACGGCGCTCGCCGTCCTGGCGCGCAACCGTCCGCACCGTGAACCACGGGTGTCGCGAGGGGTCGGACCACGACACGCCCTCGCCGCGCCAGACCACGGACCGGCCGTCCGGTGCGACATCGGCACCGGTGTCCGACCCGTCGAAGCCGGCACCGGTGACCTCGGAACCCACCGGCACCTCCACCCGGAGGTCACCCTGGACGTCCGCACCGACGTGCACCGGCACACGCTCGGACTCGGTTCCGGACGCGAGCGGCGGCACCACGACGCCGATGGAGCCGGTGAGGTCGACCGGGACCGTTCCTTCCGCGAGGACGCGACTGCCGCCGTGCTCCGTGATCCGCGCGGTCCCCGTGACGGCCTCCGACGGCGCGTCGTCGTCGGCGCGGAGTCGGATCTTCGCCGCTCGCCACCCGGACGACCAGGTGTTGTTGCCGGGCCACGTCGCAGAGGACCCGTCCTCGGCGATCCGCCCCGCGAGCGGACGGACGTCCGCATCGGCGGCGGTGATGCTCGTCCCGGGCGGCGCCGTCACGGTGAGCACACCAGCGACCGTCCGCTCCGGGACGACGGCGATCCACCCGGACTCGGTGCCCACACCCAGCGGCGTGCGCTCGACCGGGATGGCCACGTCCGGCGCGGTCACGTCCACCGGCAGGGTTCCGGTCGCCACCACGGCACCGCCCTCGGGGTCCACGACGCGGACCGACCCGGAGGTCCGACCGGGCGGGGTCTCCGGGCTGACACGGAGCCGGACCTTCGGCACGCGCCACCCCTCCGACCACGAGTTCCTGCCCACCCAGGTCGCCGAGCTCCCGTCCGACGCGATCGAGCCCTCCAGGGGCCGGACGTCAGCGTCCGCCCAGACGATCGTCGTCCCGGGCGGTGCCGTCACGCGGAGCTCGCCGAGCACGAGCGACGACGGCACCAGGCGGATCCAGTCCGACACGGCCCCGGGTCCGACCCGGGCGGGGTCCACGGTGACGTCCACGACGTCCGTCGATCGCTGCTCGGACGACCCGACCGCTGCAGCACCGTCGCCAGCGGCGAGGACGCCGGTGGAACCCAGCAGGGTGACGAGCAGCCCGGCAGCCGCGATCCGCACGACGCGCCGGTGGCGGGACCAGGAGGAGAACATCAGCATACGGAATACTGTATCGTGCATCGGCAACGACGAAGGCCCCGGACCAGCGGGTCCGGGGCCTTCGATCGTGCGGTGCGGTGCTACTTGACGAGCGCCGGCAGGTTCTTGCGGCTCGTCAGGACCTGGTCGATCAGGCCGTACTCCAGAGCTTCTTCGGCGGACATGATCTTGTCGCGCTCGATGTCGTTGTTGACCTGCTCCGGCGTCTTGTTGGAGTGCTTCGACAGCGTCTCCTCGAGCCAGGTGCGCATGCGGAGGATCTCCGCCGCCTGGATCTCGATGTCGGACGCCTGGCCGCCACCCTGCTGCACGGCGGGCTGGTGGATGAGCACGCGGGCGTTCGGCAGCGCGAGACGCTTGCCGGGGGTACCGGCAGCGAGGAGCACCGACGCGGCCGAGGCAGCCTGGCCGAGGCAGACCGTCTGGATCTGCGGGCGGATGTACTGCATCGTGTCGTAGATCGCCGTCATCGCGGTGAACGAGCCACCGGGCGAGTTGATGTACATGACGATGTCGCGGTCCGGGTCCATCGACTCGAGCACGAGCAGCTGGGCCATGACGTCGTCGGCGGACGCGTCGTCCACCTGCACGCCGAGGAACACGATGCGGTCCTCGAAGAGCTTCGCGTACGGGTCCTGCCGCTTGAAGCCGTAGGCCGTGCGCTCCTCGAAGCTGGGGAGGATGTAGCGATCGGACGGAGCCGGGACGTTCTGCGCGCCACCGAGCATGGGGAGGTGCATTCTCGTTTCCTTCTCTTCGGTGGTGGTCAGTTGGACTCGGGCTCGGCCGCCGACGTCGGCGTCTCGCCGTCGCCCACGGTTCCGCCGCCGCCGATGACCTCGATCGACGAGGCACGGAGGTGGTCGACGAAGCCGTACTCGAGGGCCTCCTGCGCCGTGAACCAGTTGTCGCGGTCGTTGTCCTTGAGGACCTGCTCGATCGACTTGCCGGTCTGCTCGGCCGTGAGCTCCGCCATCCGCTGCTTCATGTCGAGGATGACCTTGGCCTGCGTCTGGATGTCGGCAGCGGTGCCGCCGAAGCCGCCGGACGGCTGGTGCAGGAGCACGCGCGCGTTCGGGGTGATGTAGCGCTTGCCCGGGGTGCCCGACGAGAGCAGGAACTGCCCCATCGAGGCCGCGAGGCCGATGCCCACGGTGACGATGTCGTTCGGCACGAACTGCATCGTGTCGTAGATCGCCATGCCCGCGGTGATCGAACCACCGGGCGAGTTGATGTAGAGGTAGATGTCCTTCTCGGGGTCCTCGGCGGCGAGCATCAGCAGCTTCGCTGCGATCTCGTTCGAGTTGTCGTCGCGGACCTCAGAGCCGAGCCACACGATCCGGTCTCTCAGAAGGCGGTCAAAAACACTGGGGTTCAGTGTCGCTTCGGCCATGGAAAAGCTCCCGTTCAGTTGTCGCTTGATGTCGAACTTATCGGGTGCAACGCACCACTTCGCGCCTGTTCGCTCTGGGCGGTCGGATGGTGCCGGGACGACGGACGGGAGGCACGGTGCCAGCTGGCACCGTGCCTCCCGTCCGTCAGCGCGTCGCGTTACTTCGCGTCGGCCTCGGTGGTCTCGTCAGCCGACTCGACCGACTCGTCGGCGTCCGACTCCTGCGCCACACCGGCGGTGAAGGCGGAGAGGTCGACAGCGTCGCCGTTGGTGTCCTTGACGGTCACCTTGGAGAGGACGGTCGCGACCGCCTTCGAGCGGGCGACCTCGCCGACCATGCCGGGGATCTGGCCGTTCTGGTCGATGACCTTGATGAACTCGGCCGGCTCCATGCCGTACTGCGCCGCAGCCTGGATGAGGTACTGCGTCAGTTCCTCCTGGGAGACCTGGATCTCCTCCTTCTCGGCGATGGCGTCGAGGAGGATCTGCGAGCGGAAGGCCTTCTCGCTGGACTCGGAGACCTCCTTGCGGTGCTCCTCGTCCTCGAGACGGTTCTCCTGCTCGAGGTGACGGTGCACCTCGTCCTCGATGAGCTGCTCCGAGATCGGGATGTTGACGTCCTCGATGAGCTTCTCGACGAGCTTGTCGCGAGCCGCGGCGCCCTGCCCGAAGGTCTTGGACTTCGCGATCTGCTCCTTGAGGTCCGCCTTGAGCTCGTCGATGGTGTCGAACTGGCTGGCGATCTGGGCGAACTCGTCGTCGGCCTCGGGGAGCTCGCGCTCCTTGACGGCGGTGACGGTCACGGCGATCTGCGCGGTCTCGCCCTCGCGGTCGCCACCGACCAGCGTCGACTCGAACGTGGTCGACTCACCGGCGGTCAGCGACTCGAGCGCCTCGTCGATGCCCTCGAGCAGGTCGCCCGAGCCGATCTCGTAGGAGACGCCGGTGGCCGAGTCGACCTCGTCGTCGCCGATGGTGGCGGTCAGGTCGATCTGGGCGAAGTCGCCGGTCTTCGCCGGACGGTCGACCGTGACGAGCGTGCCGAAGCGGGTGCGCAGGTTCTGCAGCTCCTCCTCGATCTCGTCGTCGGAGACGTCGACGGCGTCGACCGTGAGCTCGTACTCGCCGTAGTTCGGCAGGTCGAACTCCGGACGGACGTCCACCTCGAAGGTGAGGACGAGGTCGCCGGAGAAGTCCTTCACGTTCGGGAGCTCGGCGACGTCGGCCTCGGCGCGACCGAGGATGCGCAGCTCCTGCTCCTCCACCGCCTGGCGGTAGAAGGTGTCGATGGCGTCACCGACGGCGTGGTTCAGGACCTCGCCGCGGCCGACGCGCTGGTCGACGATCGCCGGCGGGACCTTGCCCTTGCGGAAGCCGGGGATGTTGATCTGCTCGGCGATGTGCTTGTAGGCGTGGTCGATGCTCGGCTTGAGATCGTCCGGCGTCACGTTCACGGTGAGCTTGACGCGGGTGTCGCTCACCTTGTCGACGGTGCTGGTGGCCAAGGGATGTACTCCTGTTGGTTGACGTTCGAGTGGACCTGGTCGGGGCGACAGGATTTGAACCTGCGACCTCCCGCTCCCAAAGCGGGCGCTCTACCAAGCTGAGCTACGCCCCGTGACTGGGCCAGGGTGGTCGCGCACGCCCGAGGGCACGCACGACCGCGACGAGTCTAGCGGTCCGCCGGTGCCTGGTTCCCGGGAGACGTGCCGGGGTCGGGCGCGTCGGCCTCCGCGCGCCGACGGAGCCCCTGCCGCCAGCGCACCCCGACGACGACCTGGACCCCGAGCGCGGCGACCATGAGCACGACGCCGAGGACGATCCGCCAGACGTGCAGCAGGGCGTGCAGCGGTTGCGCCTGGGGGTCGCCGAAGGCCTCGGGACGCAGGGAGAACACCACGGCGGCGAGGGCCAGCAGCACGAAGGAGACGACGCGGGAGCGCTTGATGCGGCGTGTGTCCGACCCGTCGGGCTGCGGGAGCACGTTCGATGGCATGGGGGTGGTCGTTCGTCCGCTACGATGGTGGCGCTGCGGACCTGGTGCCGCAGTGCGGGGATGTAGCTCAATGGTAGAGCCCCAGTCTTCCAAACTGGCCACGCGGGTTCGATTCCCGTCATCCCCTCCGTGTCCTCCAGCGCTGCGCGCGGTCGTCCGCTACTCGTCCCGGTCCCGGGCTCGAGAACGACACGACGGCAGTGCTCGTCTGCGCAGCACTGATCATCCTGGGAGCCTCGTGGGGTGCTGCAGCCGCAGCGCGGGCGGTCCGCTGATGCCGGTGGCCGGCGTCAGGGAGCGCTGAACGTCAGGATCAGGTGGGCCGTGTCGCCGACCTCGACCCCCGCCCGCCGCCGCTCCGCGGTGCGCAGGGGCACGAGGTAGCCGCCGTCCTTCGGGAACAACGAGGTGGTCCAGCGCACGCTGCCGATGGTCACCCCGGCGGGCACGACGCCCCAGCCGTAGGTCAGCTCGGACGCCAGCTCGTGCACGAGGTCGACCACGTCGGGCGGGACGACCGCGAAGACGAACGGGGCGGGCCCCCGCCACTCGATGACGTCGCCGTCGAACTCGATGTCCACGCGGGGATCGTACGGCTCAGGCGGTCGTCTTCGTCAGCCCGTGCTCCGTCTTCTCCCAGTAGTGCGGTCGGGTGACGAGTTGCCAGAGCCCCTTGTACGCGGCGATCGAGTGCAGGACCCAGTAGAGCGGGTTGAGCAGCGCCCAGCCCATCAGGTCGAAGCGTCCGCGCTTGTACGGCCCCATCATCGTCAGGTAGATCATCGTGGCGTTGCCGAGCAGGAAGTCGAGCACGCAGAGCCAGAGGACCGGGGCGGGGAACATCGGCGCCGTCCAGTCCGCCGGCAGCACCAGGGTCGCGATCGTGACGACGATGCCGGGGAGCATGCCGAGGAACGTCAGCGGGGTGCCGGCGATGAGCAGGGCGAAGGCGGCGGCACGACGGAGGCCGATCTCGGCGACGAGCGCCCGCGGGCGCCGGGCATGCACGAGCGCGGTCTGCATGTAGCCCTTGATCCAGCGTGACCGCTGTCGGACGAAGTTCGGGATCGAGGTGTTCGCCTCCTCCATCGTCGTGGAGTTGACGACGGCGACGCGGTAGCCGACGGCCGACGCCCGGATGCCGAGGTCGGCGTCCTCGGTCACGTTGTACGGGTCCCACCCGCCGAGCTCGCGGAGCAGGTCGGTGCGGAAGTGGTTCGAGGTGCCGCCGAGCGGGATCGGCAGTGCCCGGGCGTCGAGCCCGGCGAGCATGTAGTCGAACCAGTACGAGTACTCGAGCGTGAACATGCGGGTGAGCGCGTTCTCGTCGGCGTTGAAGTAGCTCAGCGCCGCCTGCACGCACACGGTGTCCTCACCGGACCGGTCGAAGGTCAGGAAGACCTTCTTGAGCTGGTCCGGGTCGGGACGGTCCTCGGCGTCGTAGATGACGACGTACTCCCCCTGTGCGATGGCCAGGCCGACGTTGCAGGCGCGGGGCTTGGTCTGCGGCGACCCCGGCGGCACGATGACGATGCGCATCCACTCGGGCGGCTCGGCGTCGAGCACGGCCTCGCGCGTCTCGTGGTCCTCGGCCTCGACGAGCACGAGGACCTCGAGCCGGTCCTTCGGCCAGTCGAGCACCTCGAGGTTGCGGACGAGGTCGTGCACGATGTTCGCCTCGCGGAACACCGGGACGAGCACGGTGTAGGTCGGCAGGGCGTCGTCGTCGAGGGCCGCGACGTCGTCGGCGGAGACCTGCTCGACGAGGTCGAAGCGCGCGCCGACCATCGACACCCAGAACTTGAAGAGGATGCCGGCGAAGAACCCGAGCGAGAGCACCGCGGTCGCGACGGCGACGGTACTGCCCGGCGCGACGACGAGGCACACCGCGAACACGAGCAGTGCGACCGCCCCGCCGACCTGCTGCCCGCGCGACAGGACGGTCTTCGCGGAGAGCGCCGGGTTCGTGCGGGCGAGCCCGTGCGCGGCGAGGTCGGCGACCTCCTCCTCGAGTTCGTAGGCGATGCGCTGCCGGACGTCGGCCTCGGACGCGCTGCGCAGCACGACGGGCTCACCGAACTCCTCGGTGAGCGCCACCCGGAGGACGTCCGGGTCGGACCGTCCGCTCGTGAGGACGAGCACGCCCTCCCGGATGCGGGCCGACGCGACCCAGCCCTCCTCGACGTGACGCTGGACCGAGCACCGGTGCGGCGGCCGCCAGTCGGTCTCGGTACCCCGGTGTCGGGCGGTCCGGACGAGCGGACCGGGATCGGCGGTGTGCGACTCGACCGCGGTCATCCGAGCACCACCGCGACGAGCGCGTGCATCCACTCGACGACGACCTCGCGCTGGAACGCGGCTGCCCAGGCGAGCGGCACCTGCAGGACGGCGAGCACGACGACGAGGGTGCTCGTGACCCGACCCTGCACGGGGGGCAGGATCGCGATCGCGACGCTGAGCATCGTGACGAAGACGTTGCCGGCCGCGGCGACGGGGACCAGGCCGATCGCGTACCCGCCGATGATGCCCCCGAACAGCGCGACGACGAGGGCGACCGCTCCCGGACGACCGACGAGGAGCGCGAGCGTCGCGCCCGCGACGACCATCGCGACGAGGAGCAGGCCGTCGGCCGTGGCGAACAGGTGCTGCAGCCCCGCGAGTCGCTGCCCGGACACGTCGATCGTCCCGCGGAGCGCCGCGAACGGGTCGTGGAGCACCATGGTGTCGAGCACCGCGGTGGAGAGCGCCACCGCGACGCTGGGGAACACGAGGACCAGGACGTTCGCGCGTCGGATCCCGCGCTGCTCGTGGCGTGCCAGGTCGAGCACCGGCGCGGCGAGCGCGGCGATGGCGAGGTAGACGAACCCCATCGGGTCGACCAACGTGGAGAGCATCAGTGCGAGGCCGGCGCGGAAGCCCGCCTGGGTGTCGCCCCACGCGAAGAAGCGGACCATGTCGACGACCGCCAGCGCGAAGAGCGCGATCCCGAGGAACGCCTGCAGGTCGTTCAACGCGACGAACGCGTACAGCGGGTTCGCGCCGAGGGCGATCGTGAAGGCGACGACCTCCCGCATCCGCAGACCTCGACGGCGCATGTCCTGCGCGAGGAGCTGGAGCAGGACACCGGCGACGACCCCGCCGAGCACCGCGGCACCCTGGGCGCCGAAGGGCATGAACCGGAGCAGCACCCCCGACAACAGCGGGTAGAGCTGACCGATGGCCTGGACGACGCCGCCGTCGAGCGCGGTCGTCGCGCGGTCGAGCGTCGCCTGGTTGCCGGTCAGCCCGAGGAGCGTCGTCGGCGTGGTCTGCGCGGCGATCAGTGCGAGGACGACGTACGGCACGGCGAACGCGGCGCGGAGCAGCCACCGCACCGCGCGTGGCGGGAGCGGGCGCAGGACCGAGTCGGCGGGCGCGGCCTCGACGGAGGCCGGGAGGGACGACGAGAGCGTGACGGTCATGCCGCTCCTTCCGGCGGAGCACACAGAGGCGTCCCGCACCATCCATCCCACGCCGCGTTGCAGGGATACGACAGCCCACGTACGGGGTACACCCGTGTCCTCCGCGCGACCGACACGGCGGGACGGACGCGCCCCGCGCCTCCCGGCCGGAACCAGGAGCCACGGGGCGCGAGCCGCCGTACGGAACGGACGTCAGTGGTACGTCGCGGCCTGCCCGTAGAGCACCTGCGTCAGCGACGACACGTACGGCGAGACGTCCCCGTCCGGCAGGTTGTACGTCATGAAGACGCCGTACCCGTCGGCCTGCGACCGCTCCGCGAGCGACACCGCCGTCGACTCCGGGGTGTTCTGGACGTCGACCGCCGCCGCGGAGAGCCGGTCCTTGCCGAGCCCCGGGATCGACGGCGCCGAGTACGTGCCGTAGTAGGGGTTCCAGGCGTAGTCGAGCTGCGAGCCGATCGTGCTGCTCGACGACGACAGGGCGTCCGACGCCGGGCCGATGTCGTAGAACGAGATGAGCTTGCCGGGCATGTCCGCGCGCAGGGCGCTGACGAGCCAGCCGATCGACTGCTGGTTCGGCTGCGGGGTGCCGTTCGAGCCGTAGTCGGAGTACTCGTCGTCGAGGTCGACCCCGTCGAGGCCGTACTTCGCGACGGTCGCGGAGACCTGCGCGGCGAAGTCCGCGGCCGCCTGCTGCGTCGGGAAGTTCGCGATGCCGGTGCCCTGGTGGTTGCCGAGGACCGACAGCGACACCTTGATGCCCTTCGCCTGCAGCGGGCGGATCTGCGTGGCGGCGTCGTCGAGGGTGCGCTGCACGTTCTCGTTGGCGTACAGCACGGCGTCGCCGTCCGCGTCGCGGTTGATGTTCGCCGCGAAGATGATCGCGACGTCGAACGCGTTCGCGCCGTTCGCGAGCTGGTAGCGGCCGACGTTCGCGAGCTGGTCGTTGTTGACCTCGACGTACGCGATGCTCGTCGGGCCGTCCTTCGTGGGGACGGCGTGCGGCTGCCGCCCGTGGCCGACGCCGTGCCCGACGCCGTGGTGCGCGCCGACCCCGTGGGAGAGGCCGGTCGGGGACGGTGCCGCCGACGCTGCGGCCGGCACCATCGGTGCTGCGAGCATCGCGGCGAGCGCCGCCACGATGCCGATCTTCACGGACTGCTTCATGTCACTCCTCGTCGAGCGATGGACCGGTCGACCGGTGTCGACCGGGGACCGCCGTCGGGGGACCCGAACCCCCGGCGGCGGGGTCTCAGGCGCGCGGGTAGCGGAAGGTCCGCACCTCGTACGCGTCGACCGGGAAGGCCGCGACACCGTCGGTGACCGCGGCGACGCCCGGAAGGGAGTCGTCGACCTCCTCGAGCAGCGTCACCTCGACCGGGTCACCGAAGACGCCGGGCTCGGCCACGGCGATCCCGCCGGTCCCCCGTCGGCCGCTCGGCTCGTACACGCGGACGACCAGGTCGCCCGACCGGTCGTCGGCGAGCTTCACGCTCGACAGCACGACGTCACCGGACACCTGCACGAGCGGGTCGAAGCCGTGTGCGCCGGTCACCGTCCGCGCGCTCGCGTTCATCACGACGCCGGCAGCGGTCGCGCCGAGCTGGTCGGTCCCGACGACGACCCCGTACCGGTGCGTCTGCAGCCCCTGGTCGGTCTCCGGGTCGGGGAACCGCGGGGCCCGCAGCAGCGACAGCCGCACGGTCGTGGTGACGTGTCCGTCCTCGGCGTCCCGCGTGGTGTCGAACCCGTGGATCGAGGAGTTCACGAGGGCGACGCCGAAGCCGGGCTCCTCGACGAGCACGTAGCGGTGCATCGAGGTCTCGAACTTCGCGGCCTCCCACGAGGTGTTCGTGTGCGTCACCCGCTTCTGCGCGCCGAACTGCGTCTCGGCGATGGTGTGCTCGGCGCGGACGTCGAGCGGGAACGCCACCTTGAGGAACTTCTCGGTCTCGTGCCAGTCGGTGGTCTGGTCGAACTCGAGCGTGCGGGAGTCGGGCGCGAGCACGATCTCCTGCGTGACCGTGGAGTCCCCGAACGAGCGCGACACGACGACGCGTGCGGCCCCGGCGTCGTCCACCGACGCCTCCAGCGAGTCGACGGCGACCAGGTCCTCGACGCGGTTCCGGTAGTACCGGTCGACGTCCCACGCGTCCCACATGTTCGGGAAGTCCTGGTGCAGCTGCAGCAGGTTCGCGGCCCGGCCGGGGGCGATCACGTCGCGCCCGGTGGTCAGGTCGACGGCGCTCGTCACGAGCCCCTCGGCGGTGACGACGACCCGGACCAGGTCGTTGGTGAGCACGAAGCCGCCGTCCTGCTCCTCCAGGGACACCGCGGTCGCCTCCGGCACGTCGGTCGCGGGGACCGCACCCTGCGCGGGAGCACCGGCCTGGAGGAACGGGGCCGGGTTGACGACGACGGTCGCCGTCCCGGGACCGGCGAGTGCCGACAGCGCGTCCTCGATGATCGCGGTCAGCGCTGCGGCCGTCTCGGCGTACTCCGCCACCGCCTCGCGGTGCACCCAGGCGATCGAGGTGCCGGGCAGGATGTCGTGGAACTGCTGCAGGAGGACCTGCTGCCAGAGCGCGTCGAGCTCGTCGTACGGGTACACGAACCCGGTGCGGGCCGCGGCGGTCGTCGCCCAGAGCTCGGCCTCGATGAGCAGCTGCTCGCACCGACGGTTGCCCTGCTTCGTCTGGTGCTGGCTCGTCAGCGTCGCGCGGTGGAGTTCGAGGTAGAGCTCACCGACCCACACGGGTGGGTGCTCGAGCTCGGACCGCGCCCGGTCGAAGAACGCGTCGGGGTGCTCCCACCGGACCTTCGCGCTCCCCTCGAGGTCGGCCAGCCGCGCGGCGGTGCCGGTCATCTCGCGGGTCGTGCCACCACCGCCGTCGCCCCAGCCGACCGGTGCGATCGACCCGGTGGCGAGCCGGTTCTCACGGAACTGCCGCGAGGCCTTCGCCACCTCCTCCCCGCTGAGCCGCGAGTTGTAGGTGTCCATCGACGGGAAGTGCGAGAACACGCGGGACCCGTCGATGCCCTCCCACAGGAACGTGTGGTGCGGGAACTTGTTGACCTGGTTCCACGAGATCTTCTGCGTGAAGAACCACTCGAAGCCAGCGCGGCGCATGAGCTGCGGCAGGGCCGGCGAGTACCCGAAGCTGTCCGGCAGCCAGACGCCCTTCGGTCGGATGCCGAACTCCCGCTCGAAGAACCGCTGTCCCTGCGAGAACTGCCGGACGATGCTCTCACCCGTCGGCATCACGGTGTCGGACTCGACCCACATGCCGCCGAGGGGCAGGAACCGGCCGGCGGCCACGGCGTCCTGCACCTTCGCGTAGACCTCGGGGCGGTGCTCCTTGATCCAGGCGTACTGCTGCGCGCTCGACATGCCGTAGAGGAAGTCGTCGGTCTGGTCGATCAGCTCGGTCATCGTCGAGGTGGTGCGGGCGACCTTGCGGATCGTCTCGCGGACGGGCCAGAGCCACGCGGAGTCGATGTGCGCGTGCCCGATCGCCGAGATCGTGTGCGCCGAGGCCTCGGCGGGCGCGGCGAGCACGTCGACGAGTGCCGCCCGGGCGTCCGGGGCGGTCGCCGCGATGCGCTGCAGGTCGAGACGGTCGAGGGCGTCGTCGAGCGCCTGCAGGATCCGCATCCGCCGCGGACCGTCGGGCAGCTGCGCCTGGAGTTCGAGGAGCACCTCGAGGTCGAGGGACAACTCGTGCACCTCGGACGCGAACACGGCGAGGTCCATCCGGCGGCTCGTGTACAGGCGCTTCGACGACGACGTCTGCACGTCGCCCTCCTGCGTCGGCAGGAAGGGGTGGTAGTCGAGCAGGACGGGGTTGGACGCCGCCTCGACGAGCAGCTCGACGGACTCGCCGCCCTCGGCGCGCTCGGTGACGAGCACCCACTGGTTCCGCGGGTTGATCGACTTCACGGGCGTGCCGTCGGCCCGGTACACGAGCCCCTCGCACTGGAACCCGGGCATGTTCTTGTCGAAGCCGAGGTCGATCACCGCCTCCACCCGCTGTCCGGCGTACTCGGCGGGCACGGTGCCGGTCAGCCGGAACCAGGTCGTGCCCCAGGCCGCTCCCCACGACGTCCCGACCTCGTACGGCTCGAAGGCGAGCTCCAGACCGGAGGCGGGGGCGATCGGCTCCCCGGGCAGTTCGTGCCAGGCGGTGTCGAGCGGGGTCGAGACGGCGTGCACCGCGGGCAGGATCCGCTCGTCGAGGACCCGTCGGGCGCGTCCGGTGGTCAGGGGGATGTCGTCGTGCATGGGGTCCTTCCAGGGAGGAACGGGAGCAGCGGATGGTCGTCGGGGCGTCAGGGCGTCGGGTCGTCAGGGCAAGGCGGCGGGGTGCGCGACCACGAGCGGTGCGCCGGTCGTGTCGTCCGGCACGTCCACGATGCTCGTGATGCCCCGGGCCGCGGTCAGGGCGGTGTCGCCGAGGCGGGAGCGGAGCAGCACCTGCGGACCACGGCCGTCCGGCGCGGACTCGGCGCAGTCCAGCCACGCGGCGGCGAACCGACCGCCCGGGGCGCAGTCCGCTCGGGTGTCGGAGCGGGGTGACCCGTCGGGCCGGACGTCGTCGAGGACGATCGCGGTCGACGGCGGGACCGCCGTCGACGTCGCACCGGAACGGGCGAGCGCGGCGAAGGCCTCGCCCGCGGGCTTCAGCCGGCCGTCGTTGGTGAACAGGCCGAGGTCGTACTCGAGCTCCGGGAAGTCGGCGAGCGACCGGGAGACGTCGTGCGAGCACCACCAGGTGACACCGAGCACGTCCTGCGCACCGAGGACGTGCCGGATCGTCCGCTCGGTGAAGGCCGCGGCGTCGCCGGGGTCGACGACGTTCGTCGGGGCGCCGACCTCCTGCAGCCAGTTCGGCCGCCCGGGCTCGCGGTTCCAGGCCGCCGCGAGCTGGAGGAGGTACTCGCCGTGCCGCACCGACCCGGCACCGAGTGCGCCGTGCAGTGCCGCCGAGCCGTTGAACACCCACGAGTGCGTGACCGTCGCGTCGCCGTGGTCCGCCGCGTGCTCCGGGCCGAAGGGCTGCGTGTCGTCGTACCAAGCCGCGTCGTACTGGGCGACGGTGACCAGCGGGGTCGGACGCGACCCGGAGGCGGTGGCGACCGTCGGGGCGGACGTGCCACGGGCCTCCCGGCCGGCCGACGTGGCCGTCGACAGCCCGCGTCGCGCTGCCGCGATCATCGCCGCCGCCCACGTGTGCGCCTGCTCCGCCGTGGTGGCGTGCGGTGCGGGGTGCGGGGCATGGGCGAACTGGTTGACCTCGTTGCCGATCGAGACGCCGAGCAGGTTGGGCCGGTCGCCGACCGCCGCGGCGAGCGCCTCGACGTACGCCGCGGTCGACGCGACCACGTCCGGGTCGGTGAACAGGTTCCGGCGGTGCCAGCTCTCGAGCCACGACGGCAGGAAGTCGAAGCTCGACAGGTGCCCCTGCAGCGCGTCGACGTTCACGTCGAGCCCGAAGGACCCGGCGATGTCGACGACGGTGGCGACGTCCGCCAGCGCCCGCTGCCGGATGAGCGTCCGGTTCGGCTGCACGACGGGCCACAGCGGGAAGATGCGCACGTGGTCGGCGCCGAGCGAGGCGATCTGCTCCATGTCGCGCGCGGTGTCCGACGCCGAGAAGTCGAGCCACGAGTGGAACCAGCCGACCGACGGGGTGTGGTTGACGCCGAAGCGCATCAGCCCTTCACCCCGCCCTCTTCGACGCCCTTGAAGAAGAAGCGCTGCAGGACGGCGAAGATCACGGCGATGGGGATGAACGCGATCATGGTGCCCGCCGCGATCATGCGCTGGTCGGTGGCGAACGTGCCCTGCAGGTACTGCAGCCCGACGGTGAGGGTCAGGTTCTCGGGCGACTGCAGCACGATGAGCGGCCAGAGGAAGTCGTCCCACGCGCCGATGAACGAGAAGATCGCGATCACGGCGATGGTCCCCTGCACGGCGGGCAGCGAGATGTACCGGAGGCGCTGCATCGCGTTCGCCCCGTCCATCACCGCCGCCTGGTCGATCTCCTCGGGGATCTGTCGGAACGCGTTGAACATCAGCAGCACGTTCAGCGCGGCGATCATGCCGGGCAGTGCGACGCCGACCAGGTTGTCGGCGAGACCGAGGTCCTTCACGGTGACGAACTGGCTGATGATCGTCGCCTCGCCCGGCAGCACCAGGGTCGCCAGGAACAGGCCGAGCACGAGCTTGCGGAAGCGCCACTGCAGGCGTGCGAGGGCGAACCCGGCGAGGGTGGCGAACACGATGTTGCCGAACACGTCGATCGCCGCCACGAGCAGCGAGTTGCCGATGTACCGGAAGACCGGGATCGCCGCCGCCACCTTGAGGTAGTTGTCGAACGTGGGCTCGCTCGGGATGAAGGACGGGTTCGCGGTGTAGATGTCCTCGCCCGCGCCCTTGAGCGAGGTGGAGAGCTGCCAGAGGAACGGGCCGATCGTGATGAAGAGGACCACGATCAGCAGGACGTAGCGGACGACCTTCTCGCGCGTGGACATGACGCCCCAGACCTGGCGGCGCTTCCGTGGTGTCGGCCTGGAGGCGCGGCGTCCGTCCGTCCCGCCGGTCACGTCCGGTGCGGGTGCGGCGGCGCCGGCGGCGCCCCCGATCACGGGTTCCGTGGTGCTGGTCGTGTTCGTCACTTGTCCGCCTTGCTGTTCATGCGCGCGAGGGCGAGCATCGGCACGAGCGTCACCACGAAGAGCAGCAGGCTGAGCGCGGACGCGTAGCCGAGGTTGCCGGTGAAGCCGCGGGCGTACTGCTGGATGAGCATGACGAGCGAGTTGTCCTGCCCACCGGGTCCGCCGGTGCCGTTGGTGAGGATGTAGAGCTCGCTGAACACCCGGAGCGCGCTGACGCACACCAGGATGCCGACGAGCGTCATGGTGCCGCGGACACCGGGCATCGTCACGGACCAGAAGCGGCGGACCGCTCCGGCGCCGTCGAGGGCGGCGGCCTCGTGCAGGTCCTTGCCGACGTTCCCGAGCGCCGCGAGGAAGATGATCATGTAGTAGCCGAGGCCCTTCCAGACCGTCAGGCTGATCGCGCTGACGAGCAGCAGCCACCGGTCGGTCAGGAACGGGATGCCCGCGCCACCGAGCGCCTTCACGATCTCGTTCACCACGCCGCGGTCGTCGAGGATCCACGTCCAGATGAGCCCGACCACGACGGCCGAGGCGATCACGGGCGTGTAGTACGCCGTGCGGAAGAACGCGATGCCGGGGAGCTTCTGCTGCACGAGCACCGCGATGAGCAGCGGCAGGACGGTGAGCAGCGGCAGGCAGATCGCCATGTAGATGACGCTGTTGAGCAGTGCCTCCCACACCTGCGGGTCGGCGAGCAGGGTCTGGAAGTTGCGGACGCCCACCCACTGGCTCACGCCCCCGAGCGGGCTGGCGTTCGTGAACGACAACCGGACGGTGTTGATCGACGGCCAGAGGCTGAACGCGAGGAGCCAGACGAGTGCCGGCAGGACGAGCAGCCAGGGCGTGAACCAGCGGTTGGCGCGCATCAGCCGTTGGCCAGCAGGCTGTTCATCTTGTCCTGCGCGGTCTGCAGGGCCTTCTCCGGCGAGACCTGACCCTTCATGGCGAGGGCGATCTGCTGGTCGAGGAAGTCCGTCATCGCGGAGTTCGCCTCGACCGGGTTGAGGACCTTCGCCTCCTTGAGCGCCTCGTTCGCGAGCACGCGGGCCTTGCCGTTCACGGTGCCGTCGTCCTTCGAGAAGTACGGGTCGGACTGCGACGAGGTGGTCGACGGGAAGATGTTCACCTGGTGGGCGAACGCCTCCTGGTTCTCCGCGTTCGTCATGTACTGCGCGAACGCCTCGGCGGTGGCGAGGTGCTTCGACTTCGACGACACCGACAGGCCCTGCACGTAGAGCGGCGGGGTGTCGAGCGCGGGGCTGACGGTGACGTTGCCCTTGAGCGACGGGTTGCTCTTCTCCATGTCGGCCAGCGCGGTCGCACCACCGGTGGTCCACGCGACCTTGCCCTGCGTGAAGAGCGTCGAGTTGCCGAGGTAGTCGCTGTTGAGGACGTTCGACGGCATGTAGCCGTCCTGGTACGCCGTCTTGTAGCGGTCGATCAGGTCGGCGGCCTTCGACGAGTCGGCGAACGTGAACTTCGTGCCGTCCCCGTTGACCACCTTGACGCCGGCGAGCGTGAAGTCGCCGAGGCCGGGCTTCCGGCTCATCAGGTAGTCGTCCGGGCACCGCTCGTGCATCGTCTTCGCCTGGGTGAACAGGTCGTCGGTCGTCTTCGGCGGGTTGTCCGCGTCGAGCCCGCACTTCGCGAACATCGACGAGTTCCAGTAGTCGACGTCGGTGTTGAGGTACCACGGGTAGCCGTAGGTGCCGTCCAGACCCTTGTACTCGTACGAGTCCAACGCGCCGGCGACGTACGTGCTGCTCAGCTTGCTGTCGTCCTTCGAGACGTCCTGCAGGAACCCGCGCTTCGCGAGCGGCAGCGCGATGTCCGGGGGCAGGTTGATGACGTCCGGCAGCGAGTTCGACGAGGCCTGGCTGAGCACCTTGTCGGCGTAGCCGTCGCCCGGCTGGTCCTGCAGCTTGACCTTCGCACCCGGGTGTTCCTTCTCGAAGCCGTCGATGACGCCCTGCAGGTAGTCCGTGTAGGTCGGCGTGAGCGCCCAGGTCTGCAGCGTGATCGAGCCGTCGACCTTGCCGCTGCCCCCGCCGCTGGCGCCGCTGCTGCCGCTCGAGCAGCCGGTCAGGACGAGCGCGGTGGCGGCTGCGGTCGCGAGCAGCGCTGCCGCGCGGCCCCTCGTCACTCTCGATGTGGTCCTCATGGCGTTGTGACTCCTTCGTCATCCTGCTCAAGCGGTTCAGTGCTGATCTCCTGAACCGGTGTCTGCTTGCCACTGTGCGCGACTAAAACGCTATAGTCAACCCGTGGCTTCCAAGCGTCGGACGACGATCGCCGACATCGCCGCCCGCGCGGGCGTCTCCATCAGCGCGGTGTCGTTCGCGCTGAACGACCGGCCCGGGGTGTCCGTCGAGACCCGTCGCCGCGTGCAGGAGATCGCCCGTGAACTCGACTGGCAGCCGCACACCGCGGCGCGCGCGCTCGGCGGCGCGCGGGCCGGGTCGATCGGGTTCGTCCTGAACCGGCCGGCACGGACGCTCGGCACGGAGTCGTTCTTCGGCGACCTCATCTCGGGGATCCAGCTCGGGCTCGCCGGCACGCACGTCGGCATGACACTCCTCGTCGCCCGCGATGCCGACGAGGAGCTCGCGACCTACCGCGACTGGTGGCGGGGCCACCGCGTGGACGGTGTCATCGTGATCGACCCACGCCGTACGGACGAGCGGCTCACCCTGCTCGCGGAGCTCGGCATGCCCGCCGTGGTCGTCGGGTCCCACCCGACCCCGGAGGGCACGGCACCCAGCGTGTGGATCGACGACTCGGACGCCACCGACACCGTCCTGCGGTACCTGCACGCGCTCGGACACCGGCACATCGCCCACGTCTCGGGCCGGCCGGAGTTCGAGCACACCGCCATGCGCGTGGAGCGCCTCCGGGCCTTCGCCGCCGCGGCCGGGCTCGAGCGGACCGTGTCCGTCCCGACCGACTACTCCGCCGACGAGGGTGCTCGGGCGACCCGGACGCTCCTGTCCCACCCCGACCGTCCGACCGCGATCGTGTACGACAACGACGTCCTCGCGGTCGCCGGCCTCGGCGTCGCGAGCGAGATGGGCGTCGCCGTCCCCACGGACGTGTCCATCGTCTCGTTCGACGACTCCGCCATGGTCCGGCTCGTCCGGCCCGCCGTCACGTCGCTGACCCGCGACACCGTCGAGCTCGGACAGCGCGCCGCCGTGCTCCTGCGGGAGCAGATCGACACCGGGACGGTCCTGCCGTCGCGTCCGGGGCCGCCGCTGACCCTGAGCGTCCGCGACTCGACCGGGCGCACCCCGACACGCCCGTCGACCGACCGCTCCGCGAGGTGACCGCGCGCCGGACTTGACGGCGGTTCGAACACACGTTCGAATACCGGTGTGGGACGGCGTCGCGAGAACCGGTGGCAGCCCCCGGAGCACCCGGAGGTCGAACGCCCGCGCGCCTACTCCCTGTCCGAGGACGCCCGCGGGCCGGACGTCTGCCACGCCGTCACGCCCGTCCCCGTCTGGGCGTGGGTCCAGTTCCCGACGTTCCACATCCGCGTGAAGGGGTTCGCGAAGAGCTGGACCCGCGACGCCGTGCTCGTCGAGTGGGCGCAGTTCGGGCAGCAGGCCGACGCGTGGGTCTGGCGGTCCGCCGTGAAGCACCGCACCCTCCGCGCCGACCGCGCCGATCGGCATCCGGCGAACGCACGGCATTGACTTCCGTCGCCGCGACGAGGATCGTTCAGTCAACAGCGGTCGGTCGAACTACTCACCGATCGAGTAGTTCGACCGGACGACCATCGAGGAGGCACCGTGAAGAAGAGCGAGGTGCCGTCCTGGGTCGCCCACGTGCTCACCCCGCCCGAGGTCATCGCGGCCTACGTCGAGCGGCGGATCAACGACCCGGCACTGCTGTCGGGCGTGCAGGCGGAGCCCACCTACGCGGACTTCCTCCGCGTCGAGTAGCCGGTCGTCCGGGAGGCACGGCGGACATCCCCGGGATCAGGGCACCTGGTCGGCGTCCGGCGGCAGCCCCGTGTCCGGCCGGGTCCGGCCGCGTCGCGCGGACAGCGTGACGCCGATGCTCGCGACGCTCACGCACGCGAGCGCGACGACCTCCTGCGTCGCGAGGGCCTCGTGCAGGACCACGAGCCCGGCGAGCGCTGCGATCCCCGGGCCGAGGCTCTGCAGCACCCCGAACACCCGCGTCGGCATCCGCCGGAGCGCGAGCATCTCGAGCGCGTAGGGCAGGACGCTCGACAGCACCGCGACCGCGCCGAACACGAGCAGCAGCGTCGGGTGCGCAGCGACGCCCTCGACGGCCGGACCGAGGCCCGTCGGCAGCGAGACGACCATCGCCACGACCATCGACACCGCGAGCCCGTCGACACCGGGGATCGCGGCACCGACGCGACGGTTCATGACGATGTAGCCCGCCCAGCACGCGGCGGCGGCCACCGCGGCGAGCACGCCCCCGACCGCGGTGACGGCGGCCGGACCGACACCGAGCAGCACCACGCCGGCGAGCGCGAGCAGCGCCCACGTGACGTCCCGCCACCGCCGGGTGTGCACGAGGGAGAGCACGAGCGGACCGAGGAACTCGATCGTCACCGCAACGCCGATCGGGATGCTCGCGAAGGCGACGTAGATGAGGACGTTCATGCCGCCGAGGGCCAGGCCGAGCAGCGCCGCGGCCGTCCACTGCGCACGCGTCCAGTGCCGGACGCGCGGACGCACCACGAGCAGGAGCACGACGGCGCCGATGACCAGCCGGAGCGTCGCCGCGCCCACCGGCTCGACCTCGTCGAAGCGGGTCTTCGCGACCGCCGCGCCGATCTGCACGGACACCATGGCGGCGAGCGCGAGGAGCGGCGCGGGGACACGGGGCGCGGTCGCCATCGGGACGGCGCCGCTCAGCCGAGGTAGGCGAGCACGGCGAGGACGCGGCGGTGGTCCTCGCCGGTGTCCTCGAGGGCGAGCTTGCCGAAGATGCTCGTGACGTGCTTCTCGACGGCGCCGGTGCCGATCACCAGGGCACGGGCGATCGCGGCGTTGGTGCGGCCCTCGGCCATGAGCCCGAGCACGTCGCGCTCCCGCGGTGTCAGGGCGGCGAGCGGGTCCCGGCGGCGGCCCATGAGCTGCGTGACGACCTCGGGGTCGAGCACCGTCCCGCCCGCGGCGATGCGCCGGACGGCGTCGTCGATCTCCTCGAGCCGGGTCACGCGGTCCTTGAGCAGGTACCCGATGCCGGTCGCGCCGGCGGCGAGGACGTCCTCGGCGTAGGTGGCCTCGACGTACTGCGAGAGCAGCAGGACCCCGGTCCGCGGGGCCACCCGGCGGGTCTCGACGGCGGCACGGACGCCCTCGTCGCTGAAGGTCGGCAGCATCCGCACGTCCATCACGACGACGTCCGGAGCGGCCTCGGGCAGCGTGGCGAGGAAGGCGTCGGCGTCGGCGTACTGGCCGACGACGTCGATGCCCGCCTCGTCGAGCACGCGGGCGAGGCCCTCGCGCAGGAGCACCGCGTCGTCGACGACGACGGCCCGGATGCGTGCTGCACCCGGGCCGTCGCTCATGCCGACCAGCCTAGTGGGAGCGGTCGCTCCCCCGGCCTCACGCCCTCGTGACCGGGACCCCGTGCAGGGCGCCGAGCGGGATCCGGGCCGTGGCCTCGGTGGGGCCGCCCTCGGGGCTGTTCACGACGAGTTCGCCGTCGAGGGCCCGCATCCGTCCGGTCAGCCCCTCGATCCCGTGGCCGGCCTGCGTGCGGGCACCGCCGCGCCCGTCGTCGGTCACGCTGACGGTGAGGTACCAGAGCCCGGAGGCGTCCACGATGAGGCCGAGGTAGACACCCGCCGCCGAGGCGCCCGCGTGCTTCGTCGTGTTCGTCAGCAGCTCGCTCACGGTGAAGTACACGTTGCGCTGGACCTCGGTCGCGAGCTCGAGCCCCTCGGGCAGCCGGACGTCGAGTCCGACGGGGATCGGCGTCCGCGCGACCAGGGCCTCGAGCGCCGCGACGAGCCCGCGGTCGAGCAGGATCGGCGGTGCGAAGCCCCGCGACAGTGCGCGCAGCTCGTCGAGGGCGTCCTGCGCGTGCTCGGTCGCCTCGCCGATGAGCCGCTTCGCCTTCTCCGGGTCCCGGTCGAAGGCGCGTTCGGCGGCGGCGAGGTCCATGCGGAGCCGGACGAGTCGCTGCTGCGGTCCGTCGTGCAGGTCACGCTCGATCTGCCGGAGCGTCTGCCCCTCGGCCGTGACGGCCCCGGCACGCGAGGCCTGGAGCCCGGCGACGCGCTGCTCGAGCTGCTCGGCACGGAACCCGCCGAGCAGCCCGGCGTCGATCCAGTAGTGGGCCAGGACCGAGCCGCGCGCCCAGAGCGGGAAGAGCGCGACCGAGGCCGCCATCGAGAGCAGGGCCGCGGTGCCGATGCCCACCAGCGCGCCGCTGTCGACGAAGTCGAGCGACGGCAGGGCACCGTTCATCGTCCGGCCGAGGACGAAGCCGCCGGCGAGCAGGAGGGGCCACAGGGAACCCGCGACCAGGACGGCGCCGACACCCACGGTGACGAGCGCCGCGAGCGGGTACACGACGACCGCGTGCAGCAGGTACAGCCAGTAGTGCGGGTTGGCGACCGCCGAGCCGGTCCGGGTCCACCAGTTCTGCTGCCACCGCGGGGTCCAGTCCACCGGGCGGATCGGCCGGGGGTCCGCCCACCCGATGCGGAGCTTCTCGAACTGCCCGACCCACCGCGCCACGAACAGCGCGATGAAGAACATCAGCAGGACGAACGGGTTGAACAGGTCGCGCAAGCCCCGCCCGAACAGCGCCGCGGGGAACGCCACGTAGAGCGTGCAGAGCAGCACGGCCGTCAGCGCCATGTACCCGAAGTCGCGCGGCAGGCGCCGCCAGGCCTCGCGGTAGAAGCCACCGGCGGTCGTCCGCCGACCGGACCCTGCTCCGCCGCCCGGTCCCACGACGGGCGTCGGCTCGGCACCGACGGCGGGCGTCGACGACCACGACGGCGGCGGCGGCGGCGGCGTCGGCGTCGTCGTCGTCGGCGGTGTCAGCGGCTCTTCGGGCACGGGCTTCGTGGCTCCCTGGGGCACGGCGTCGTCCAGCGGGACGGTGTGTGCCCGGTCGGCGGCGGAGTGGTCCAGCGGGACGGTCTCGGCCTGGTCGAGGCGGTCGGTGTCGGTCATGGGTCCAGCCTCACGGAGCCCGTCCCCGCGTCCCATCCTGCCGTCTCCCGGATCGGGGGTGGGGTTGTCCCCACCCCGTGCGCCCGTCGCGCCGTCAGACGAGGGCGGCGGCGACCGCCGGGGACTCCTCGGGTACCGACCACGGGCGGTGGGTCATCCCGCTGTCGCCCCGGAACGAGGTGACCGTGCCCGATCCGTCCCGCACGTAGCTGATCAGCTCGTCGACGGAGCCGAAGCGGTTGCCCGATGCCATCCGGAGCGTGTCCTCGTCGACGACCTCGAGCCGCACCGGTGACTCGGTCGGCACGGGCTGCGTCGGGTCGATCGCGAGCAGCCGGTCGCCGATGCGTGCCACGTCCGTGATCCCCTCGAAGGTGGTGAACCGGCCGGTGTAGCGGTCGGTGTCGACGTCGGCGGGGAGCACCGGCCCCGGGGCGTGCTCGTCGGCGGCGGCGTCGAGCAGGTGGACGATCCCGGTGGCGATCATGCCCGCGGGGCCGGTCGCACTGCTCGTCAGGACGGACACGACGAGCGACGAGGCCGGGTCGAACACCGACTGGGTGATCTGCCCGGGGAACCCGCCGGAGTGGCCGCGGACCTCGCGCCCGTTGATCCGGTCGACGACGAACCCCGCGCCGTAGCCGCGCGCCGCCGGGTCGTCGTCGAGGGCGCTCCAGGCCTTCCGCTGGGCCAGGCGCTTGGCGCGGTCGGACAGCAGCGAGCCGCGACCGGGCACGTGCTCCGAGAAGTAGCGGACCAGGTCGGACGCGGTGCCGTGGAAGCCGGTGGCGGCGGCGAGCGCCCCGGTCGTCACGTGCGGGACACGCTGACGGGTGCGGGCGTCGTGCAGGCTGGTGTAGCCGACGACGAACTCGTCCTCGCGTGCCGGGTCGAACTCCGGGCCGGTGCCGGCGAGGCCGAGCGGCTCGGTGATCGCGGTCCGGACGTGCTCGGCGTAGGACGTCCCGGTGACGGCCTCGATCACGAGCCCGAGCAGGCCGTACCCGAGGTTCGAGTAGTTGAACGCGGAGCCCACGGGCACCTTCGCGCCGCCCTCGACGACGAGCGCGACGAGCTGGTCGGCGTCGGGGAACGGGTGGTCGAGCGCCCAGTGGTCGCCGTCGGCACCGTCGCGCACCACCCCGGCGCCCATCTCCATGAGCTCGCGGACCGTCGCGTCCGCGATCGGCGACCCGGCCTCGACCAGGGCGGGCACGAACGAGCCGACCGTGTCGTCGAGCCGCAGGGCGCCGGCGTCGGCGAGCTGCAGCAGGGCGGTCGCGGTGAAGGTCTTCGAGTGCGACGCGATCCGGAAGAGGTCGGTCGTGGTCAGGCGGCGACCGGCCTCCACGTCGGCGTACCCCCACGCCTCGGAGAACAGCTCCTGGCCCTCGAAGCCGATCGCGACCTGCACACCGGGCAGGCGCAACTGCCACACCTTGTAGGCGACCCACTCACGGACGTAGGGCAGGACGGACTCGTACGCGGCGCGCTTCTCCATGCCGACCAGCCTGGCACGAGCCCCGCCTCAGCCGGACAGCGCCGCGAGCCGCGCCGAACGCCGGGCCGCCTGCTCGACGGGGTCCGGCACCGGCGCCGCCTGGACGAGCCGCCTCGTGTACGGGTCCTGCGGTGCCCGGAGGATCGCGTCGCGCGGTCCCTCCTCGGCGATCCGTCCGCGATGGAGCACCACCACGCGGTCGCACAGGGTGTCGACCACCGCCAGGTCGTGCGTGACGAACAGGCAGGCGAACCCGAGACGTTCCTGGAGCTCGCGGAAGACGTCGAGCACCCGGGCCTGCACGGAGACGTCGAGCGCGCTGGTCGGTTCGTCTGCGATGAGCAGGGCGGGGTCGAGCGCGACGGCGCGGGCGATCGCCACGCGCTGCCGCTGACCGCCGCTGAGTTCGTGCGGGTACCGCTCGCGGAAGCCGCCGCCGAGCCCGACGTCCGCGAGCAGTCGCTCGACACGCGGGCCCACCTCGGCCGACGGCAGCCGGAGGATCTGGCGGAGCGGTTCGGCCACCGTCTGCCCGACCGTGTACCGCGGGTTCAGGGAACGCAGCGGGTTCTGGAAGACCACACCGACCCGGCGACGCATCGTGTTCCGGGAGGCGCGGCGCGCGCCCGCCACGTCGGTCCCCTCCACGAGGACCGACCCGTCGGTGATCGGCGCGAGTCCGACGGCGGCGCGTCCGATCGTGGTCTTGCCGCTGCCGGACTCGCCGACCAGGCCGAGGATCTCACCACGACCGACGGTGAACGTCACGTCGTCGACCGCGCGGAAGCGCCCGCGCAGGGCGCCGCCGTACTCGACCACGAGGTGCCGGACGTCGAGGACGGGCATAGCGGGGTCGGTGGCGGGGGTGGGCCGCGCCTCCAGGTTCGTGGCGCCCATCCGCGGGACGGCGGCGAGGAGTTCCCGCGTGTACTCGGCGGCCGGGTCGGCGAAGACGCCGACGGCCGTCCCGCGCTCGACGACCTCGCCCCGGCGCATCACGACCACCCGGTCGGCGATGTCGGCGACGACGCCCATGTCGTGCGTGATGAGGAGGATCGCGGTGCCGGTCCGGTCGCGGAGCGCACGGAGCACGTCGAGGACCTCCGCCTGCACGGTGACGTCGAGCGCCGTCGTCGGCTCGTCGGCGATGAGGAGGTCCGGGTCCGCGGCGAGCGCCATCGCGATCATGACGCGCTGGCACTGACCGCCCGAGAGCTCGTGCGGGTACTGCCCGAGTCGACGCTCCGGCTCCGGGACCTCCACGGCGCGGAGGAGTTCGAGCGAGCGCGCACGGACGGCCGCGCGGTCGAGGCCGCCCTCGGCGCGGCGGACGGCCTCGGCGAGCTGGAACCCGACCGTGAAGACGGGGTTCAGGGCGGCGGACGGGTCCTGGAAGATCATCGACACCCGGCGACCGCGCACCTCGCGGAGCACCTGCTCGTCGGCGCCGAGCACCTCGAGGTCCCCGATCCGGATGCTCCCGGTGGCGCGGGCCCCCTCGGGCGCGATGCCCATCGCGGTCATCGCGGTCATGCTCTTGCCCGACCCGGACTCGCCGACGACGGCCACGACCTCGCCGCGGCCGACCGTGAACGAGGCGCCGTCGACCGCGCGGACGACGTCGCCGTCCACGTCGAACGTGACGGTGAGCTGGTCGACGGTGAGGACGTCGGTCATGGGGTCTCCGGTCGGTCGGTCTCGTCGCGGGCCGCCTTGAAGGCCTCCCACTCCTCGAGCATCTTGACGTGGTACCCGCGCAGCCACTGCATGTAGTCGCGGCCGTTGCGGAGGCGTTCACGGACCTCGGCGTCCACGTCGCCGTCCGCGGTGTGGCCGCCGGACTCGACGATCGCGAGCCCGCGGCCGATGACGTCGCGCTGCCGGTCGAGGTACCGACGCTCCCCGGCGAGCCAGGACCCCCAGACGTCGGCCTCGGCGCGGAAGTAGTGGCTGCGTTCGCCCGGGACGGTGTGCCGCTTGACGAAGCCGCTGTCCGCGAGCCGCCGGGTGGCCATCGAGATCGCACCCGAGCTCGCGCCGAGCGCGAGCTGCAGGTCGGACGACGACGAGTGCGGGGCCCGGGTCATCATGAGGTAGCCGAGGACCCGCGCGTCGGTGAGCGGCGTGCCGGCGAGTTCGCTGAACATGAGCGCGAACTCCTCGACGAACGCCTGGCGCTCCGGTTCGAGGACGACGTCGTCCTGCACGTCCGTGCCCGCGGACGGGCGCTCCCCGGCGCTCATGCCTCGAGGCCGGCGGCGACCGCGGGCGACTCGGTCGGGATCGTCCACGGCTCCATGGTCATCCCGCCACCGGCACGGATCGAACGGACACCGCCGTCGGCGTCGCGGTCGTACGTGACGTCCTCGTCCACGGACCCGAACCGGTTGCCGTGGGTCATCCGGAGGGTGTCGGCGTCGACGACCTCGAGTCGGGTCGGCGCGTCGAGCGGCGCCGGTGCGGACGGGTCGATCTCGACGAGCCGGTCGCCGATGCGGGCGACGTCGGTGACGCCCCACGGGTTCGCGAAGCGCCCGGTGAAGGTCGCGGCGTCGACGTCGTCCGGGACGACCGCGTTCGGGGCGTCGTCCCCGACGGCCGCGTCGAGGAGCGTGATGATCGCGGTCGCGATGAGCGTCGCCGGCCCGGCCGCGGCGCTGGTGAGCACCGAGACGACGAGCCCGGACGCCGGGTCGAACATCGACTGCGTGATCTGCCCGGGGAAGCCGCCGGAGTGCCCGCGGATGTCCCGGCCCCCGATCCGGTCGACGACGAACCCGGCACCGTACCCGCGCTCGGCGTCGTCGTCGGTGGCGCTCCACGCCTTCCGCTGGACCAGGCGCTTCGAGTGGTCGCTGAGCAGGGTGCCCTGCCCGATGACGTGCTGGGAGAAGTACCGGACGAGGTCGGACGCGGTGCCGTGGAACCCGGTGGCGGCGGCCATCGCGCGGGTGTCGACGTGGTCGATGCGCTTCCGGGTCCGGGCGGTGTGGAAGCCCGTGTACCCGACCACGAAGTCGTCGGCCCGGGCCGGGTCCCAGTCCGGGCCGGTGTTCCGCAGGCCGAGCGGCTCGGTGATCGACGCGCGGACGAAGTCGTCGTACGACTGCCCGGAGACCGCGGCGATGACGAGCCCGAGCAGGGAGTACCCGAGGTTCGAGTAGTTGAACGACGATCCGGTGGGGACCTTCTGTCCGCGGTCGAGGACGAGCGCGAGCAGTTCCTCCTCGTCCGGGAAGGGGCGCTGCAGGGACCAGTAGTCCCCGTCGTGACCGTCCCGGATGACGCCGGCGCCCATCTCCATGAGCTCGCGGACCGTCGCGTCGGCGATCGGCGACCCGCCCGCGACGAGGGCCGGGACGTGGGTGCCGACGGTGTCGTCGAGCCGGAGGTCGCCGCGCTCGACGAGCTGCAGGAGTGCCGTCGCGGTGAAGGTCTTCGAGTGCGACGCGATGCGGAACAGGTCGGTCGTGGTGAGGCGCCGTCCGGCCTCGACGTCGGCGTGGCCCCACGCCTCGTCGAACAGGACCTCGCCCCCGTGGCCGATCGCGACCTGCACGCCCGGGACCCGCAGTTGCCACACCTTGTACGACACCCACTCCCGGATGTACGGGAGGGTCTTCCGGTAAGCGTCGAGGGTGTCGGTCACGGTGGTCCTTTCGAGGAGCGGTGGGTCGAGTCTGTCGCGTCGTGCGCCGCGGCGTGTGCCGCGACGCGCTCAGCGACGTCGGGGGTCGAGCGCGGCGCGCAGGGTGTCCCCGAGCGCGATGACGGAGAGCACCGTCACCGCCAGGAACACCGCGGGCGCGACGAGCATGTGCGGTGCCCGGAGGAACTGGCTCGTCGCCGCGGACAGCTGCAGCCCCCAGGAGATGGCGGGGCTCTCGAGCCCGATGCCGAGGTAGGTGAGGGACGACTCGGACACGATGACCCCACCGACCGTGATCGTCGCGAGGACGAGCAGCGGCGAGATCGACGCCGGCAGGACGTACCGGGTGGTGATCCGCCAGGTGGAGAGGCCCATCGTGCGGGCGGCCAGGACGAACTCGGCGTTCCGGACGCTCCGCACGCTCGAGCGGACGAGCCGGGCCATGGTCGGCCAGCCGAACAGGGCGAGGACGAGCGAGACGGTCAGTACCGACCGCTCCCCCACGCTGTTCAGGACGACGACCGCCCCGAGCAGGAACGGGAACCCGAGGAACACGTCGGTGAGCCGGGCGAGCACGGCGTCCACCCACCCGCCGACCATGCCGGCGACGGTCCCGACGACCACGGCGACGGCACCGGCGAGGACCGTGGTGAGCACGGCGACGGCGATCGACGACCGGGTTCCGTAGAGGACGTTGGCGTAGACGTCGCACCCCTGCAGGTCGAAGCCGAAGGGGTGACCGGCTGCGGCGGGCGCACCGCTCTACCCGAGGTCGCACACGCGGGGGTCGCCGTGCCCGAAGAGGCCGGCGAAGAAGCCCGGGAAGAGCGCGACGAGCAGGACGACGGTCAGGACACCGGCCGGCAGCCAGAACCCGGGGCGCCGGACCGCGGAGCGCAGTGGTCGCCGTCGGGTGACGACGGCCTGCGGGACGGTGGCGCCGATGGCGGAGGTGGTCATGCGGAGGCTCCTGTCCGGACGCGGGGGTCGAGGGCGGCGTGCAGCAGGTCGACGAGCACGCTCGTGACGAGGAACACCAGGATGAGCGCGGTCGAGATGCCGACGACGACGGCACCCTCGTGCGACCGGATGCCCTGGAACAGCAGGTTCCCGACGCCGGGCAGGTTGAAGATGCCCTCGACGATCACCGTCCCGCCCATGAGGTACCCGAGGTCGGTGGCGAGGTACGTCGCCGTGGGGATGAGCGAGTTGCGCATGACGTGCACGCCGACGATGCGGCCGGGGGTGAGCCCCTTCGCGCGCGCCGTCCGGACGAAGTCGGCGTCGAGCGTCTCGATCATCGACGTCCGGGTCAGCCGGGACACGGCCGCCAGGCCGAAGAGCGCGATGACGAACGCGGGCAGCAGGTACGCCGTGGGCCACCCCGCGGTCGCCCCGGCGACGGGGAACCAGTGCAGCCGCACCGAGAAGACCAGCTGCAGGGCGACACCGAGCACGAAGACCGGGACGGCCCCGACGACGATCGTGCCGACCAGGACGCTCTTGTCGAGGAGGGTGCCACGGCGCAGTGCCGACACCACCCCGAGCCCGATGCCGAGCACGATCTCGATCGCCCACGCGGTGAGCGCGAGCGTGACCGTGACCGGCCAGCGCGACGCCATCTGCTCGCCGACGGACTGCCCGCTGAAGTCCGTGCCGAAGTCCCCGCGGAACAGGCCGCCGAGGTACTGCAGGTACTGCAGCCACAGCGGCTGGTCGAGGTGGTACTCGGCCCGCAGGGCGCGCACGACGGAGTCGCTGAGCGGCCGGTCGCCACCGAGCGCCTTGATCGGGTCGCCGGGGAGCGCGAACGTCATCGCGTAGATGAGGAAGGTCACGCCGAGGAAGACGACCAGCAGGCCGCCGACCCGACGGCCGACCGTGAGCGTGGGACGCATCACGCGCCTCCCGTCGTCGCCAGGGACGGTCGGGAGGCGCGTGGTGCGTCCGTCCCATCGCCCACGACGTGCGCTGCGCAGGCCAGGATCGCCCCGAACTGCACCCCCACCAGCGTCGCCACCGGGATGGGCACCGCCCCCGTTCCGGCGTCTGCCTGCCAGAGCGCGTACTGCGCCGCGAGCCGGTCCCGCAGCCGCCGGAGCGGCGCGGGTGCCGTGCCGGCACCCGTCTCCGCCTCGAGCGCACGGAGCAGCATGCCGCCGTAGCGGAGCCCGAAGCACCGGACGAGGTCCTCGCAGCCGAAGCGCTCGGCGACGGTGGCCCTCCGGGCGGCCGGTTCCCGTTCGGCCCGCAGCCGGTCGGTCTCGACCATGCCTGCGAGCATCGGCACGAAGGCACGGGAGGCCTCGAGGAAGGGCGTCTCGATCGTGAGCAGGGGCGTCGCGGCGTCGAGCACGTCCTGCAGGACGACCCCCACGGCGCCGAGGTCGTCCGCGCACCGACGGAGGAGGTCCGCGTACGACTCGGCCGTCGGGGTCTGGTCGTCGGCGTCCGGGTGGCTCCAGTACGGCAGCTCGGCGACCACGCACAGCGCCCCGTGCCGCATCGCCCACGCGGCGCTGGACGCCCCGTGGATGTGCTCCGCGGGGTCGACGCCGAGCGACTCCAGGTAGTCGTACGCCCGCTCCACGCCGTCCATGGCGAACACCGCCGGGGCGAGCTCGCGCAGGAACGGCGACTCCGGCTCCCCGGTGTCGAGCGGCAGCCCGAGTGCCGCCGGGACGGCGTGCAGGGTGTCGACCACGCCGGGCAGGTCCTCGGAGAGGTAGTAGTAGACGCCGCCCATCTCGCCGTTGTGCAGCGACACGAGCAGGTCGGGCTCGGTGTCGTCGATGAGCCGCATGAACGCGAGCGTCTCCGGGAGCACCTGGTCGAAGTACACCGACCCGTGGCTGTTCGGGAAGGTCCACTCGACCTGGCTGTCCGGCGCCGGCCGGTAGAAGTGCCGCGCGTAGTGCACCCGGTCGTACGGGTCGTCGAACCACGCCTCGTTCAGGCGCATGCCGTCGGGGTCGATCGTGGGGACGACGTGCCACGTGACGTCGAGCTCCTCCGTCCCGCCCGCCAGCAGCCAGGTCGCCAGGTGGAGCGCCGTCCACGACCCGATCGGCTCGTTCGGGTGCACGCCGCCGACGACGACGGCGGCGTGCGACCCGGATCCGATCCGGTAGCTGTGGAGCGGCTCCCCGAGACGGCTGGTGCCGATCCGGGTGACCGTGACCTGCCCCGGGTGCGCCGCGGCGAGCGCGGCGAACCGGGCGTGCAGGTCGTCGACGAGCGGGAAGCCGTCGCGGTCGGGGACCTCGGTGACGAGACGGAGGACGGTGCGCTGGTCCATGCGGTGCGGATCGCTTCCTGCGGCTACTGGACGGTGATGGCCTGGACCACCGGGCTGCCGTCGACGGCGGGGAGCGAGGCGATCTTGTCGCTCACGATGTAGGAGTACTTGTCGAAGAAGGTCGGTACGACCGGGAAGTCCCGCAGCACGGCCTCCTGCGTCTGCGCGTAGTACTCGTTCGCCTCGTCCTGCGACCCCGCGGAGTCGGCCTTCGCGAGCAGCGAGTCGACCTCGTCCGACTGGTAGTAGCCGGTGCACGGCGCGCAGCCGCCCGCACTGGTGAACAGTGCGCGGAGGGTGTTCTGCTGGCTGGCGTACAGCGCACCCCAGTGCCCGAAGTGCGGTCCCTCGATCTTCTTGTCGGTCAGCTCCGAGTAGTACGACGCCCAGTCGGTGGTGGCCTTCGCCTCGGTGTCGACGCCGAGGTTCTGCCGGATCTGGTTCGCGTACGCCTGGTAGAGCGAGTCGAGGCCGTTGCCGCCGGGGTAGACGAGGGTGATCGAGCCGTCGAACCCGCCGGCCTTCGCCAGGAGCGCCTTCGCCTTCGACGGCGAGAACTCGCAGGCCTCGCCGCAGATGCCCTCCTGCGTGCCGGACATGCCCGGCGGGGTGAGCGCGGTGGCCGGCTCGTACAGGCCGCCGTAGATGGCCTGGTTGACCTGCTTCCGGTTGATCGACATGGAGATGGCCCGTCGGACGTCGGGGTCGGCGTACCGCTCGTCCCACAGCGGGAAGCCGAGGTAGTCGATGCCCGGGGCGTCGAAGGAGTGCAGGCGGTCCCCGAAGTCACCGGAGGCGCTGGTCATCTTGTCGGTCGGCAGGAACAGCACGTCGGCGTTGCCGGCGAGCACGTCGGTGTACGCGGTGTTCATGTCGGCGTAGCTCTTGAAGGTGACGTCCTCCGTCTTCGCCTTCGTGCCCTCGTAGCCCGACCACGCCCTGACGGTGAACGGCTGGTTCGCCGTCCACTTCTCGGTCATCTCGTACGGACCGTTGCCGATCGGCTTCGCGTCGTAGGCCTTCAGGTCGCTGTACGCGGCCTCGGGCATCGGGTAGAACGCGGTCTGCGCCTGGCTGAGCTGGAGCGGGAACTGGCTGTCCGCGTGGGTGAGCGTCACCGTGAAGGTGTCCTTGCCCGTCACCTTCAGTCCCGACATCTCCTTCGTCTTCGGGGTGCCCGAGGCGGGGTTGAGGTCCGAGTAGCCGACGATCGCGGCGAGCTGCCCGCTGTTCTCCCAGGCGTTCGGGCCGTACGCGGTGTGGTTCCAGGCCTTGACGTAGCTCTCGGGCGTGACGGCCTCGCCGTTCTGGAACGTCCAGCCGTCGCGGAGCGTGATCGTCCAGGTGGTGGCGTCGCTCGACTCGACGCTCTTCGCGGCGACGTCGTGCAGTTCGCCCTTCGCGTCCGTCTCGGTGAGCGGCGCGAACAGGCTCATCGTCTGGGTGAAGGCCACCGTCTGGCGGCCCGGGGTCAGGTGGTCGGGCTCGCCGGTCGCGTAGACCAGGCTCCCGCCGGAGCCGCCCTGGGCGTCCCCGTTCCCGTTCCCGGTGGCCGAACAGCCGGTGGCCACCAGCGCCAGCGTGGCCGCTGCGGCCACCGCCGCGATCGTCCTGCGTCGCATCTTGAACTCCTCGAGTCGAAGCGCGTCCGGTTCGGGCCCGGTCGTCGTGGTCGAGACGGTAGGGGCCGCGCAAACCCGAGCACAAGGTTCCTTTCACTGATCTCTGAAACCTTTACCGCCCGGAAACGAGCCGGAAACGACACCCGTCGCGAAGGCGGGCGACCTGTGCCACGCTCGTCGCATGCGCCACACACCCCGCTTCCTGATGACCGACGTCGCCGAGGTGCGGCGCGTGGTCGCCGAGAACCCGTGGGCGACGATCGTGTCCCACACCGCGGCCGGGATCGTCGCGTCGCACTACCCGGTGCTCCTCGAGATGCCCGGCCCCGACGACGACCCGGACGCGATCGTGCTCGTCTCGCACGTCGGCCGCCCCGACGAGGTCGCGCACGAGCTCGGGCAGCACGAGGTCCTCGTCGTGATCCAGGGGCCGCACGGCTACGTCTCCCCCGCGTGGTACCCGCCGGAGCAGTTCGTCCCGACGTGGAACCACGTGACCGCGCACCTGTGGGGCACGCCGGAGATCCTGTCCGACGAGGAGAACTTCCGCGTGCTCGGCGAGCTCGTCGACCACTTCGAGCGTGTCATGCCCGAGCCGGTCTCGCTCGAGGTCGACGAGGAGACCGCCCGACGGGTGGCGAAGGGCACCGTGGGGATCCGCATCCGGGTCACCCGCTCCGACGCCCGCGCCAAGCTCTCGCAGAACAAGGCACCCGAGGTGGTCGAGCGCATCGTCGCGGGCCTGCGCGGGGACGGCCCCTACGCGTCGCCGGCGCTCGCCGACGAGATGGACCGCGTGCGCGCGGAGAGCCGGGAGGCACGATGAGCGACCTCCTGCTGCGTTCCGTCCGGCGGGTGGGAACGTCCGGTGCCCCGTCCGACGTGCGGATCGTCGACGGACGGGTCACTGCGATCGCGCCCGCCGGCACCCTCGTCGCAGCTGACGTCGAGGTCGTCGAGGCCGACGGCGCGTGGCTCGGTCCGGGGCTCGTCGACCACCACGTCCACTTCGACCAGTGGGCCCTCGTCCGCCGTCGCGTCGACGTGTCCGGCTGCGACTCGGCGGAAGCAACCGCCGACCTGCTCGCCGGGGCGGCGCGTACCGCCGTGCCGGACGGCGGTCCGGCCGCGACGATCGTCGGCCACGGGTACCGGGACGGGCTCTGGCCCCGCCCCGCGCGACGCGAGCTGCTCGACCGGGCCGCGCCGGGCCTCCCGGCCGTCGTCATCAGCGGTGACCTGCACGCCGTCTGGTGCAACGCGATCGCCCTCGAGCGGTTCTCGGCGGCGGTGGGCCGCCCGCTCGTGACGGGCGACGACGGGGTGCTGCGCGAGCAGGACGCGTTCGACGTGACGGCCACGCTCTCCCGCGTGCCCGACGACGTGCTCGACGGCTACGTGTCCGACGCCGTCGACGCGGCCACGGCGCGCGGCGTGACCCGCGTCGTCGACCTGGAGATGCGGTCCGGCCTCGACCGCTGGACCCGACGGGTGCGAGCCGGCACCGACGGACTCCGGGTCGCGTGCGGCGTGTACCCGCACGAGCTCGAGGACGCGATCGCCCGTGGACTCCGCACCGGCGCGGTCGTCGACGGCACCGGCGGACTGCTGTCGACCGGCCCGTTCAAGGTGATCACCGACGGATCGCTCGGTACCCGGACCGCGGCGATGGCCTCCGGCGACGGCGTCCTGGCCTACGCGTTCGACGAGCTCGTGGCGATGGTCCGCCGGGCGGTCGACGCCGGGCTCGTCCCGGCCGTGCACGCGATCGGTGACCGAGCGAACACGCTCGCACTCGACGTGTTCGAGGCCGTCGGCGCGCGCGGGTCGATCGAGCACGCGCAGCTGCTCGACGGCGCCGACCTCGACCGGTTCGCCCGGCTCGGGGTCGCCGCGTCCGTCCAGCCCGAGCACGCGATGGACGACCGCGACATCGCCGACCGGCACTGGGCGGGCGAGACGGACCGGGCCTTCCCGTTCGCCGCGCTCGAGCGGGCCGGCGCCGAACTGCGGCTCGGCTCGGACGCGCCCGTCGCGCCGCTCGACCCGTGGGTGTCGATGGCGGCCGCGGTCGGACGGGACCGGGACGGCCGCGAGCCGTGGCACCCCGAGCAGCGGATGTCGGCGCTCGCCGCGTGGAGGGGGTCCACCGACGGCCGGGTCTCGGTCGCGGTCGGTGACGCCGCGGACCTCGTGCTGCTGCCGCTGGACCCGCTGGCGGTCGCCGTGTCCGAGCCGTCGGACGTGCTGCGGACGATGCCGGTGCTCGCGACGGCCGTCGCCGGGCGGTTCACGCACCGCTCGGTGTGACGCGCTACTTCTGGTCCTTCGGGCACCAGTAGAGCTTGCGACCGGCCATGTCCGCCATCCGGATCTCCGTGCCGCACACCCGGCAGGGCTCCCCCTGGCGGTGGTACACCCAGTGCCGGTCCTTCCGCGAACGGACGGCCTTTGCGTGGTCGGCCTCGGACAGGTCGTCCATCGTCAGCATGAGCCCGTCCCGCACGCCGTCGTGCAGGAGCTTCGACCAGTCCTGCCAGAGCGCTTTCGCCTGCTTGACGGTGATCTTCTTGCCGGGCTTGTACGGGTCGATGCGCTGCCGGAAGAGCAGCTCCGCGCGGTAGATGTTCCCGATGCCGGCGACCACCGACTGGTCCATCAGCAGCTGGCCGATCGCGACGTTGCGCTTCCGCACGTTCTCGACGAAGGTCTTCTCGGCCTCGGGACCGTCGTCGTTGATCGGGTCTGGACCGAGCTTGTCCAGCGCCTTCTGCACCCCGGCAGGGTCCTCGACCACGCAGGCGGTCGGACCACGCAGGTCGGCGACGGTGTCCTCGGTGAGGATCCGCACGCGCACCTGGCCGACCGGGTCCGGCGGGAAGGACTCGATCGGGTCCTCGGCCTTCTCCTGCTCAGCCATGCGGTAGCGGGCGAGCCGCGGGGCGCCGATCGACGCGAGCGACTCCTCGCCGTCGCCGTCCTCGGACAGGGCCTCCGCCGACGAGATCACGCCCGCGAAGTCCCACGCTCCGTAGAGACCGAGGTGCACCCGGAGGAACAGGTCGTCCTCGAACTCCAGGAACAGCTGCTTCGCCACCGCCCGCGCTGCGGTCATCCGCTTGCCGTCGAGCTGCGCCGCACCGGCCGCGAAGCGACCCTGCGGACTCGACACCTCGCAGCGCTTGCCGACGAAGTGCCGCGAGAACTGGTTCGCGATGCGGTGGACGGAGTGACCCTCTGGCATCGGTCCTGTCTACCCGGACTACTCGTCGATCTGCCGACCGGCGATGTGCCCCGTCGTCTCGTACTCGGCGAGCTGCGCGATGCGGCGGGCGTGACGCTCCTCGCCGGAGAACGGCTCGGCGATGAAGAGGTCGACGAAGCGGATGGCCTCGTCCTCGGTGTGCTGCCGGGCACCAATCGAGATGACGTTCGCGTCGTTGTGCTGGCGGGCGAGGAGGGCCGTCGACTCGTTCCACACCAGCGCGGCCCGGATGCCCTCGACCTTGTTGGCCGCGATCTGCTCGCCGTTGCCCGAACCGCCGAAGACGACACCGAGCGCCTCGACACCGGCGCGCTGGTCCTGCACCACGGCGTGCGCGGCGTTGATGCAGAACGAGGGGTAGTCGTCGAGCGCGTCGTACTCGGTCGGACCGTGGTCGACCACCTCGTGCCCCGCCTCGGTGAGGTGCTGGGCGAGGGTCTTGTTGAACTCGAGGCCGGCGTGGTCCGTTCCGAGGTGGATGCGCATGGCCTCGATCCTATTCCCGCGCCTACGCCGCCCGGACCACGACGACGACGTACCGGACCGCCTCGTCACCCGGGTTGCGGTAGACCACGTCCGCCGGGTCGCCGAGCTCGATCCGGTCCCCAGCGCCGAGCCGCGTGGACTCCCCCGCGACGACCACCTCGAGGACGCCGTCGACGACCCAGATGCAGTGACGGAGGAAGGCGTAGGCGCTCGCCGGGTACGCGACCTCGCGTCCGGCCGGGAGGCGCACCTCGGTGACGTCCGCGGGGAACGCCGCACTCGAGACGGGACGTCGGCGGTACCCGGTCTCCGGGTCGGTCCAGGAGTCCGCGGTCGCCCCGCGCTGCACGCCGCGCGCCTCGTCGGGGTCGGCCGTGCGCGGGACGTCGTGCTCGAGCGTCTCGTCGAGGAGCTGCGAGACCGTGAGGCCGAACGCGCCGGACAGCCGGCCGAGGATGGTGGCCGTCGGGCTCGACACCCCGCGCTCGACGCGGTTGATCATCGCGCGGGAGACGCCGGACTCCTCGGCGAGCTCGGTCAGACTCCACTTCCGCTCGGTCCGCAGGCGCTGCAGGCGTTCCCCGAGTCGGCGCTGGTCGGCGTCGTCGGCGGTCTCGGCAGCGCTCCCGGCGGCGCGCTCCGCGGCCGGTTCCGTTGCCGCTCCCGCGTCGTCTACGATCTGAGACATGACGACAGCATATGCGACGGGTAGCCCTGCCCCCGTCACCGTGCGGGACTGCGAGCGGCGCGACCTCGACGTCGTCCACGCGCTGCACGTCGACGCCGTGCTGCACTCGACGGCGATCTGGCAGGAGGAGCCGCATCCGCGGGAGTACTTCGACGGGTGGCTCGCCGAGCGTCGTGCCGCCGGACTCCCCGTGCTCGTCGCCGAGGTCGACGGGGTCGTCGCCGGCTACGTCACCTACAGCGCGTTCCGGCCGCACCAGGGGTACCGCCACACGGTCGAGCACAGCGTCTACGTCGTGCCGGCGTTCCGCGGCCGGGGCATCGCGACCGTGCTCATGGACGCCCTCGTCGCACACGCCCGTGCGGCGGACGTGCACGTCGTGATGGCCGGCATCTGTTCGTCGAACACGGGCTCGATCGCCCTGCACGAGCGGCTCGGGTTCGTGACCGTCGGGGTGCTGCCCGAGGTCGGGCGGAAGTTCGACCGGTGGCTCGACCTGACGCTCATGCAGTTGCGCATCGCCTGAGGCGCACGGCCGGTGGAGGTCACTCGCTGCCGGGCAGCGGCACCTCGATCGGCGGAGGAGACGGACGGAACGCCGGGGCAGTGTCGCCGTGCGCAACGGCACGATGGGTGGCGAACCAGTCCCACGCGAGCGCTTCCTCGGCCTCCGCGGGGCTCTCCGTGAGGCAGTCGTTGCACCGCGCGTGCCACCCCTCGTCGTCGTGCCAGCGGTGTGGGTGCCCCTCCGGCACCCAGTCCGGCGACCACCTGACGTCGAAGGCGTACACGATCTCGGCAGCGATGCCCCACGCCACGCTCTTCAGGGTCTGCTCGTAGATGCCGGCGTGCCACGCGAGCTGGCCGTACCGGAGCTCGGTGAACACGTTCTCGGCGAGCAGCTCGTGGTTCTTGTCGTCCCATCCGTCACGCTCGGACCGCACCACGACGGCCGGGGCGGCGGCGGACGCGGCGGTCCCCGTGCTCGTCGGCCCGGACGACTGTGCGCTCGCACCGTGCGTCCGTGCGTGGCGTTCGCCGTCCGTCGTGTTCACGAGCCACAGCGTCGCAGCGAGGTCCTCGTCGGGATCACCGACTCCCGGCGCGCTCCCGTACCGGGACTGCAGCGTGGCGACCTGGTCCGCGATCGTCCGGTCGGTCTCGACGAACGCCAGCACGCCCTGTGCCCGCACGAACATCCCGCTCGTCAGCAGGCCCCGACGGAGGCCGACCTCGAGCGCCCGGAGTGCCATCGCACGGGCGGCGCCGGGGTCCGGCTCGTGGTCCGTCCGCGCCAGCCGGTGCACGGCGCGGAGGTCCGTGGCACACCCGTTGCGGCCGAACTCGAGGACGTCGAGCAGGAGCCGTTCCTCGGGCGTCCGCGGTGCGGGTTCGGCGCTCGGTCGGAGGCCGTCGTCCCGCCGGACACTGCGCCGCTGCACCTTCGGGTCCTCGGCGTCGACGGGTGGGACCACGTCGATGTACTGCTAGTGACCGGGCAGCGGCTCGCGGAGCGCTGCGATCGAGCCGTCGGGCATCTGCCGGACCTCGATGGTCGGGAAGGCCACGTACTCAAGGCCTGCGTCAGACAACGATCTCGTCCCCATGCGGCTCGATGACGTTGCCTTCGGCGTCCCAGATCCCCTCGAGGTGATGACCCACGTGCGCATCCGGATCGATGCCCGCTGCCTCGCGGCGACTCCGCTCGGCCTCGTAGAGATCCATCCCTCGAGGAGTTTCGGTCGCGAAGACGTTCCAGAGCGTGCCGGTCGCGCCGTACCGTGCGCCAGCACGCTCGAGACGATCGGCTACCGGGCCGTCCCAGTTCGACCACCGTCCCCGCCCCTCCTCATCAGGTTCGAGAGACCCGAGCCCCATGATGTCCTGCTCGACCGAAGCCCGGATCCAGCCGAGCACGCGGGAGCGCGTGGTCGCGTCGTCCTCGCCGGTGCGGTAGGCGATGGGCTCGTGCCATCCGTAGAGGTCCGTACCCAGACCGTCCGCGACGTCGGCGAGGAGTTGGTAGGTCAGTTCGTTCATCGGGCGTCCTCCGGTAGGTCGTGTGGATCCGATCCCTTCGGGAGATGGAACCTGATCTTGTCCTTCGAGCTCGCGTGGACATCAATGGTCTGACCGCCGGATCGGCTGTCCGTGCGGGTGCGCGGCTCGGCGTCAGACAGCGATCTCGTCACCGCGTGGCTCGATGACGTTCCCGTCGGCATCCCAGACGTTCCGAAGCCGTGGGAGCGTGTCTCGACCAGCGGACAGACGCCGCGTACGTTCCCGTGTGTACATCTCCGAGCCGTGCTCCGTCCTCATCAGGTAGCAATCCCAGAACTGCACCTCGTCAGGCTCGACATCAACGGTGTAGATCGCAGCGATGCGTTCGACCAGTGACTCGGGGTCGCCGGTCCACGGCCGCCATACGGCTCTGCCCGAGTCGCCGTCCTCGAAGTTCCCGACCGCCACGAGATCGCCCTCGAGGAGCTGCTGAAGGCGTCGGAGGAGCCACGAGCGAGTGTCCTCGAGAGGGCGATGGCGGCCCTTCTCAATGTTGCCGGACCATGCCCACAGGTCGTCTCCCGTCCCGTCTTCGACACTGGCGAGGCAGTAGTAGGTGAACTCGTTCATCGTCAGCCCTCCGGTAGAGCGTCATCAGGAAGATCGTGCGGACCGGGTCGATCGACGCGCTCTGGCAGGTGCACCTTCACGTTGTCCCACTCCGACGACTTCGGGTTGTGCACCTCGACCACTGGTCCCCCGGTTCCGCTGTCACGCCGGTACTGCACCCTCGTGCCATCTGGAAGGACCACCTGGATGCGATCTCGAGCGGTCCCGGTGACGAGCTTCCCGCCACGACTCAGATCGCGCCACGCCGCCACGACCTCCTCGGGCGTGTCCACCTCTCGGTGCGGTTCGGTCTTCCCCGGCCGACCGATCGAACGGATGTGCTCGTTCGCCTCCGGCCCGGTCATCGGCCCGACCGCATCCGTCATGATGCCAGCGCCACCGGCGACTTCGCGCGGCCTGCCGGTGAGTGGATCGTGCACCCAGGACCACGCGTCGGCGTCCGCCTGCGCCATCCGTTGCCGCATCGCGTCCGCCGGGGTCTGCTTCGCGGTGTCACCGCTCAGACCGAACAGGATCCGGAGGAGCTCGAGCGCGGACAGTCCGGCTGCCGCGCTCCCCGCCCCGGCGGCCGTGCCGCCGGCCGCGCCGAGCCACGGCCACGGGAACTGGAACGGCGTCGAGGGGAACCCGGGGAGCGGCATCGGCGCCACCAAGCTCGCGTTCCGGACGTCGGTCTCGTCGGTGGCGAGCCCGTCCGTCGAGTCCCCGCCGTCGATCCGACCGATGCGGGAGGCCAGGTCGCGCTGCCACTCCCGCCACTGCTCGTTCCACGCATCCGCCGCCGATCGGAGCGCGGCGTCCTCGGCGGCGAGGCCGGGAACCTGCCGCCACGGCGTCGCCGCCGACGGTGGTTCAGCCAGCGAGGCGTCGTGCTGCGCCACGGCATCGCCGATCCCGCCCGTGAAGGACGCGATCCGTTCCACCAGGGGCAGTCCGCCGGGAACGGAGGTCGGCGAACTCGAACGATGCCGTGTCGAGGAGCCGGTGCAGGGCCGTGACGCTGTCGGCCAGGCCGTCGGCTGCATCGCTGGACCGGCGGGTCATCGCGGGCATCGCCTCGCTCACCCCGGGCATCGCGAAGACCGACGGCACGGCGGCCCAGGAACGCTCGCCGTCCGCGGCAGCGGTCCGGACGCGCTCCGCAGCAGTGCTCGCCACACCGGCTGCGGCGACGACCGCCGCCATGTCGAGACGGATCTCGTCGAGGAGCCCCGCGGTCACCGGCGCGTTCACCGGACGGCGCCCCGCTCGGCCCGGACGGCCATCTCCGCGTCTGCTTCGTCCACCGCGGCCAGGGCGACGCGGCCGACCGCGCTGACCGCCGCGAGGTGCGCGCCGATCCGCGGTGCGGTGGCCGAGCGCGCAGCGGCGAAGGACGAGACGGCCGATGCGATGACGTCCGAACCGCTCGCCGCCGAGGTGACGGCGTCGAGCGCCTCGGCCAGTGCCCCCGCCCGTTCGGCGACGTCCTCGGCCGCGCCGTGGACGTCCGCGACCGTCCGTCCGGTCGCCCCTCGGTCGACCCGGTACTGCTCCCCCATCGAGACCCCCGTGCTCGTGATGTTTCAGCGTTCAGCCAGCACCGTAGCAGACTGGAGGCACGGTGCGGACCCGCACCGTGCCTCCAGTCCGCCCGCTGGTCGCGTCCGCGACGCAGGCCGGACTACGCGACCGTGTCGAAGATCGGACCGACCGTCCGCGAGCGCTTGAGCTCGAAGAAACCGGGGTACTTCGCGACGGCGACGACGCCGTCCCACAGGTCCACCGCCTCCTGTCCCTTCGGCGCCGGGGAGATGACCGGGCCGAAGAAGGCCGTGCCCTCGACGGCGATCACGGGCGTCCCGACGTCCTGGCCGACGCGGTCGATGCCCTCCTGGTGGCTCGCGCGGACGACCTGGTCGACCTCGTCGGTCCAGGCGTACTCGAGCAGGTCGGCGTCGAGGTCGAGCTCGCGGAGCACGGCCGGGACGACCTGCTCGGGGTCGGACTCCTGGCGGTGGTGGACGTGCTCGCCGAGCGCGTCGTACAGCGGCTTGACGATCTCCTGGCCGTGGCGGAGCGCCGCGGCGGTGACGATCCGCGGGTAGAGCTGCCCCTTGTGGATGCGCTCGCGGTACTCCTCGGGGATGTCCTGGTCCTCGTTGAGGACGAACAGGCTCATCACCTTCCAGGTCACGTCGAGGTCCCGGTGGCGGGCGACCTCGTCGACCCAGCGGCTCGTCATCCAGGCCCAGGGGCAGTTCGGGTCGAACCAGAACTCCACAGCGGTACGGACGGTCTCGGTGTTGTCCACAGCAGTCTCGGTCACGGTGCGAGCGTACGCGCGCTCGCTAGGCTGATCCCATCGTCCCGACGGCGCACGACGCCGTGCCGGGACTCCCCCTCACCGCGGACATCGATCGTCCGCGCCGCAAGCGAAGTTGGAGCGTCCGTGCCCGGAGAGAACCTCACCAGAACCGAAGCCCAGGAACGTGCCGCGGTCGTCGCCGTGCAGACGTACGACGTCGAGCTGGACCTGACCCGCGGCGCCGAGACGTTCGGCAGCACCACGCGTGTCCGCTTCACCGCGACGCCCGGCGCCTCGACCTTCATCGACGCGATCACGAAGGCCGTGCACTCGGTGGAGCTGAACGGTGCCGCGCTCGACGTTGCCGCGGTCAACGACGGTGTCCGCATCCAGCTGGACGGGCTGCAGGAGCAGAACGAGCTCGTCGTCGTCGCCGACGCGCTCTACACGAACACGGGCGAGGGCCTGCACCGCTTCGTCGACCCGGTCGACGACGAGGTCTACCTGTACTCGCAGTTCGAGGTGCCGGACTCCCGCCGCATGTTCGCGGTCTTCGAGCAGCCCGACCTCAAGGCCGAGTTCACCTTCACGGTGACGGCCCCGGCCCGCTGGCAGGTCGTCTCGAACGCCCCGACGCCCGAGCCGCACGTCGACGGCGAGGTCGCGACGTGGGTCTTCCCCGCGACGTCGCGCATCTCGAGCTACATCACGGCGCTGATCGCCGGTCCGTACGAGGTCGTTCGCGACGAGCTGACCAGCCGCGACGGCCGGACGATCCCGCTCGGCGTCTTCGCGCGTCGCTCGCTCGCCGAGTACCTCGACCCGGAGTACGTGTTCGAGACGACGAAGAAGGGCTTCGCGTACTTCGAGGAGAAGTTCGACGTCGCCTACCCGTTCGAGAAGTACGACCAGCTGTTCGTGCCGGAGTTCAACGCCGGTGCGATGGAGAACGCGGGTGCGGTCACCTTCACCGAGACCTACGTGTTCCGGTCGAAGGTCACCGACGCCATCAAGGAGCGCCGGGTCGTCACGATCCTGCACGAGCTCGCGCACATGTGGTTCGGCGACCTCGTCACGATGAAGTGGTGGAACGACCTCTGGCTGAACGAGTCGTTCGCCGAGTGGGCCTCCACGATCGCCACCGCCGAGGCCACCGAGTGGACCGAGGCGTGGACGACCTTCCAGGCCATGGAGAAGTCCTGGGCCTACCGGCAGGACCAGCTCCCCTCGACCCACCCCATCGTCGCGACGATCAACGACCTCGAGGACGTCCAGGTCAACTTCGACGGCATCACGTACGCGAAGGGCGGCTCCGTCCTCAAGCAGCTCGTGGCGTGGGTCGGCATCGACGCGTTCTTCGCAGGCGTCTCGGCGTACTTCAAGAAGCACCACCACTCGAACACCGAGCTCCGCGACCTGCTCGTCGAGCTCGAGGCGACGAGCGGCCGCGACCTGTCCGAGTGGTCGCAGCTGTGGCTCGAGACCGCCGGCGTCAACACGCTGCGCCCCGAGATCGAGGTCGACGAGGCCGGCGTGATCACCTCGTTCGCCGTCCTGCAGGAAGCCCCTGCGGACCATCCGACGCTCCGCCCGCACCGGCTCGCGATCGGCGTCTACGCGTTCCAGCAGGACGCGGAGGCACCGTTCGGCGCCGACACCGCGTCGTCGGGCGGCAAGCTCGAGCGTGCGCACCGCGTCGAGATCGACGTCGACGGCGCCCGCACCGAGGTCCCCGAGCTCGTCGGCGTGCACCGCGGCGACCTCGTGCTGCTCAACGACGACGACCTGGCGTACGCCAAGATCCGTCTCGACGAGCAGTCCCGCCGCACGGCGATCGAGCACCTCGCGTCGATCGCGAACCCGCTCGCCCGCTCGATCGTCTGGGGCGCGATGTGGGACGCCACGCGCGACGCCGAGTCGCCCGCGAGCGACTACGTCCGCCTGGTGCTCGGCAACATCGCCACCGAGACCGAGTCGACGACGATCCGCACGACGCTGTCGCAGCTGCTGCTCACCGCTCGCAACTACGTCGCCCCGGCGAAGGTCGACGCCACCGTCCGCTCCGTGGGCGACACGCTGTGGCAGCTGGCCGCGTCGGCTGAGTCCGGGTCGGACGCTCAGTTCCAGTTCGTGAAGTTCTTCGCGCAGATCGCCTCGACGCCGGAGCACGTGACCACGCTGCAGGGCCTCCGGGACGGTTCGGTCACGCTGCAGGGTCTCGAGGTCGACACCGACCTGCGTTGGGAGCTGCTCGAGGGCCTCGTGCTCGCGGGTGCCGCGGGTGACGCCGAGGTCGACGCCGAGCTTGCCGCGGACAAGACCGCGTCGGGCGAGCAGGCCGCCGCACGTGCTCGTGCGACGATCCCGACCGCCGAGGGCAAGCTCGCGGCGTTCACGTCGCTCGTCGACTCCGACGAGCTGCCGAACGCGATCGTCCGGCAGACCACCGTCGGGTTCCAGCACACGAACAGCCCCGTCGTCCTCGAGGGTCTGGTGTCCCGCTACTTCGACGCCCTCACCCGCATCTGGGCGGAGCGCAGCTACCACATGGCCGACACGATCGTCACCGGGCTCTACCCGGCGCCGCTCGCCTCGGTCGAGCTCCGCGACGCGGCGAACGCCTGGCTCGAGGCGCACCCGGAGACCCCGGCGCTGCGTCGGATCGTGACGGAGAACGTCGCCGGTACCGAGCGGGCGCTGCGGGTCCAGGCGGCCGACGCCTGACCGGAGCGACACGCGCTGCCGGCGGGCGGGGCCTCGGTGATCCTCACGGGACACCGAGGCCCCGCCCTCTAGCATCGTCCGGATGATGAACTCGGCAGCGAACACGACCGACGACGTCTCGAAGTGGGCGTCGAACGCCTTCACCCAGTTCGTGGACACCTGGCAGACCCCGATCACGATCGTCATCACGATCCTCGTGGCGATCATCGTCCGGCTGCTGCTCCGTCGCACGATCAAGCAGGTCGTCGACCGGATCGTGAACGGCGTGAAGAAACGGCAGGGCGCCGACGACACCCAGGCGCTCATCGCCTCGCCGGTGCAGACCGCCCGCGTGGTGCAGCGGACCCGCACGCTCGGCAGCGTGCTCGAGAACCTCGCGACGGTGGTCATCGCCGTGATCGCGCTCGCGATCATCATCTCCACGACGTTCCCGACCGCCGCAGTCGGCATCGTCGGTGGCGCCTCGGTCGTCGCCGCGGGCCTGGCGGTCGGCGCGCAGAGCATCGTGAAGGACCTGCTGTCCGGGGTGTTCATGATCCTCGAGGACCAGGCCGGCGTCGGCGACGTCGTGGACACCGGCCCCGCGACCGGCGTGGTCGAGAACGTCGGTCTGCGCGTGATGCAGATCCGCGACGTCAACGGCATCCTGTGGTTCGTCCCGAACGGTCAGATCCTGCGCGTCGGCAACCTGTCGCAGGGGTGGTCACGAGTGCTCGTCGACATCACGGTGCCCTACGACACCGACATCGACGCCGTGCAGGACGCACTCCTCCGCACGGCGGTCGCGATGTCCCAGGAACCCCGCTGGCGGCAGCGGATCGTCGAGAAGCCCGAGATCTGGGGGCTGCAGTCCATCACTGACGCCGGCATGGTGCTCCGGCTCGTCGTGAAGACCCGCGCGTCCGAACTCGACGTCGTCGGCCGCGAGATGCGCGTCCGCCTGAAGCGCGCCGTCGACGAGCTCGGCGTGACGCTGCCGGCGATGGCGATGATCATGCCCGAGGGGTGGGAGAACGCCACCTCCATCAACGGCCTGCGCACCGTGCGCACCCAGCCGACGCCGGCACCCACCAAGTCCCGCGGGAAGCGTGGGAACCTGTTCGGGCGGGCCATCCGCACCGACGACCAGGAGTCCGGGAAGGACCACCAGTGAGCGACCCCACCACGCCTGTCCCCGGTCAGCCGATCACGCTGCGCGTGGGGCTGGGCGGCGCCGCCGCCACGGGGTCGCTGTACGAGCGGATCGGCGGCGCGCCGACCTTCGACCGGCTCGTCCGACGGTTCTACGAGGGCGTGCAGCAGGACGACGTCATCTGGCCGATGTACCCGGCTGACGACCTCGAGGGTGCGATCTGGCGGCTGTCCGCGTTCCTCCAGCAGTACTGGGGCGGCCCCGGGACCTACAGCGAGGAGCGCGGGCACCCCCGGCTCCGGATGCGCCACAACCCCTTCCGGATCACGTCGGAGGCCCGCGAGCGCTGGCTGCACCACATGCACGACGCCGTCGAGTCGCTCGAGCTGGCTCCGCTGGACGAGGCCGAGCTGTGGGCGTACCTCGACCGTGCGGCGCATGCGATGACGAACACCTTCGACTGACGGTCGCGTCGCGTCGCGACGCGTCTCGGCCCGGTGGTCGCCGTCGTTCCCGGCCGGACGCGACCACAGGCCGGACGGGAGGCACGGGCCGCGCCCGCCACGCGCCTCCCGTCCGGCCGGTGGCTGCGGTGGAGTCCACGACGCGGCCTCCGCCCACCCGCCGTGCGGTCTACCGGACGTACGAACCGTCGGCCAGGTCCTCGAGCAGGGACGGCCGCGACGGTCGCCAGCCGAAGGCCGCGCGTGCATGCGCGCCGGACGCCTCCTGGTGCAGGAGCAGCGCGTCGGCGAAGTCAGTGCCCAGACGCTCCCGGCTGGCATCGACGCTCTCGGCGACGACGGGGGAACCGTGCGCCCCCGCCTCGGCGATCTCGCGCACGGTCGGGTTGGCCCCCCTCGCCGCCACGACGTACCCGTCCTGCTCACCGCGGTGGACGGCCAGGACGTAGAGCTCGGCGAGGTCGTCGACGTGCACGGTCGTCCAGCGCTGCGAACCGTCGCCGACGAGCCGCACCTCGTGCTCCCCGTCACCGACGAACATCGCCGGGATCCCCGCGCCCCGGCCGTGCACGATGCCCGGCGCGACGATCGTGGTGCGGACGTCGCTGGCTCGCACCGTCGCCTCGACGGGAGCACGCCACGCGGTGAGCGCCGGCGGCGAGACGGGTGACTGCTCGGAGATGTCGGTGGAGTCGCCGAACGTGAAGACACCCCGGTGTGGACGAACGGTCCTGCCGAGCCGGAGAACGCCTCGAGCACGGTCGCCGTGAACCCGGGGTCGACCGACTCGGCCGACGCCGTGTGCACGACCGCGTCGGCGTCGTGCACGAGACGACGGACGACGTCCGTGTCCGTCACGTCGCCGACGACCGCGCTGCCGCCGGCGTCGCGGACCGCCTGCGCCTTCTCGTCGGAGCGGACGAGCGCGGTGACCCGGTCGCCGTGGGCGACGAGGGCGCGGAGGACGGAGGAACCGATGTAGCCGGACGCGCCGGTGAGGAAGACCTGCATGCAGTCACCCAACCACGACCGCTCCGGCGCCGGGGTGCGGGCGGACCACCTGTGGACGGAGGGCCGGTACCCACAGGAACCGGTCGTCGACCGGTGTCAGTCGGCGAGGCCCCAGGCGCGCCGCTTGACCAGCACGTGACCGCGGGACGTCGTCAGGCGGCTCCACCGACCGGCCTCGAACAGCCGCACCGGGTCGTGGCCGAGGAAGCCGAGGCTCTCCCCCGCGAACCCGGCGGCGGCCGGCACGTGCTCTATGCCAGGCACCGGGCGACCCCACACCTCGGCACGGATACGACGCACGATCGCCTCCCCGGCGTTGGACGGCACGGCGTCGGCGACCTCGGCGATGCCGTCACGGGCGGCACGACGGAGCAGCTCCGGCGAGATGTCGGGCAGCGGCACCCACCCGCCGCGGGGCGGCGAGATCGCAGCCCAGGTGACGGTGTTGACCTCGTGCGGCAGCTCGACCTCGACCGGTGTGGCGCGGGTCGGGTCCGCGCCGTCAGCACCGGCGGCGTCCTGCTCCTCGGCGAGCACACGGAGGCGTTCCTGCAGCGAGGCGAGCGGCACGACCGCGTCGATCGTGACCGGCTGCGTGAGCGAGAACGTCCGCAGCCCGAGCACCGTCGGCAGCTCGTCGAGCAGGCCGAGCGGGTAGAGGATCGCCGTGTAGACCGCCAGGACACGCGAGTCCGCGATGAGCCGGACCGATCCGTCCTCGATCCGGGCGGCCCGCCCGAGGTAGGTGCGGAGGTCACCGAGCGAAGCGGTGTCGGGAAGCGTGAACGAGGTGCCCATGTCGCCACCGATCCTACCGGCGGCGGGTTCGTAGACTGCGGGTGTGAACGGCGAACCCGACTTCCTCAGCACCCTCCGCCTGCAGGACACCGGCGCGAGCACGGGTGAGACGATCCTGACGGGTGCCAGCCACTGGTCGCCCGGTGGACGGGTCTTCGGCGGCCAGGTGCTCGCGCAGTGCATCGTCGCCGCCCAGCACACCATCGAGGACCGCGACATCCACTCGATGCACGGCTACTTCCTGCGGCCGGGCGACACCGAGCTGCCGATCACCTTCGCCGTCGAGCGGATCCACGACGGTCGCTCGTTCGCCACCCGGCGGGTGCAGGCGTACCAGCGCGGGGTGCCGATCTTCTCGATGATCGCCTCGTTCCAGCGCCCGGACGAGGGCGTCGAGCACCAGGACCCCTTCCCCGTGGACGTCCCCGAGCCGGAGACCCTGCCGTCCGCGGCGTCGATCCTCTCGGCGATCGACCACCCGGTCGCGCAGGCCTGGGCGGCGCGGTCGATCGACCTCCGGCACGTCGAGGGGCCGGTGTTCGTCGACGTGCAGGGCGAGCGGGTGCCGCACCAGGCGGTGTGGTTCCGGGTCGAGGGGGCGCTGCCCGCGGACCCGGCCCTGCACCGTGCCGTGCTCGGGTACGCGAGCGACATGTCGATCCTCGAGCCGATCATGCGGCGGCACGGCGTCGCCTGGGGCACCCCGGGCGTGAAGAGCGCGAGTCTCGACCACGCCATGTGGTGGCACCGGGACGCTCCGGCCGACGAGTGGGTGCTCTACGCGCAGGAGTCACCGAGCGCGCAGGGCGGGAGGGGGCTCGCGTTCGGCCGGATGTTCGCGCGCGACGGACGGCTGCTCGCGTCGGTGGCGCAGGAGGGCATGCTGCGCGTCCCGCGCTGAGCGCCGACACTCGCGGTTCGGAGTGCTTGCGCACAACGGGAAGCAGCCCGCGCCACGCGATCTCGTGGCACGAGCTGCTTCCCGTTGTGTGGCGGCGGCGCGCGCCGGACGCTTCCGCTACGGGCGGGCGAACACCACCGGCGGCTCGGTGTACGGCGCGCACGCGGCACGTTCCGCATCCGTCAGCCGACGCGGGCGCTCCGTGGCCGTGTCGACCATCACCAGGGCCGTGGTCGCCCGGGTGTACAAGACGGTGGGCTCGACGCCCGCGGGTGACCACACCTCGTACGAGACGTCGATGCTCGCGCCACCCGTGCGCCCGATCCACAGCTGCACGTCGAGCGGACGACGCTGGTACGGGATCGAGGCGAGGTACTCGAGCCGCTGGGCCGCGATCACCGTCATGGTGCCCGATCCGGGACGACCGTCGATGATCGGCGCCGCGAGGTCGCCGTCCTCGTCGACGTCGGACGGGTCGTGTCCCCAGAACCCCGCGATGCGCGCCTCCTCGAGGAGGCGCAGCACCGCGGAGTTGTTGACGTGCCCGTACGCGTCGATGTCACTCCACCGCAGGCGGATCGGGACGTGGAGCCTCGCCACGGATCAGTCGCGCGTGAGCTTGCGGTAGGTCGCCCGACCCGGCTTCGCGGCGTCGGCACCGAGACGCTCGACCTTGTTCTCCTCGTACGCCTCGAAGTTGCCCTCGAACCAGTACCAGTTCGGCGTCCCGTCCTCGTTGAGGCCCTCCCACGCGAGGATGTGCGTCGCGATGCGGTCGAGGAACCACCGGTCGTGGGTGATCACCACGGCACAGCCGGGGTACTCGAGCAACGCGTTCTCGAGACTGCCGAGCGTCTCGACGTCCAGGTCGTTCGTCGGCTCGTCGAGGAGCAGGAGGTTGCCGCCCTGCTTCAGGGTCAGCGCGAGGTTCAAACGGTTGCGCTCACCACCGGAGAGGATGCCGGCGCGCTTCTGCTGGTCCGGCCCCTTGAAGCCGAACTGCGACACGTAGGCGCGCGACGGGATCTCCGTCTTGCCGACCTGGATGTAGTCGAGTCCGTCGGACACGACCTCCCACAGGTTCTTGTTCGGGTCGATGCCACCGCGGCTCTGGTCGACGTACGAGATGTCGACGGTCTCGCCGACCTTCAGCGAGCCGCCGTCGAGCGGCTCGAGGCCGACGATCGTCTTGAAGAGCGTCGTCTTGCCGACACCGTTCGGACCGATGACGCCGACGATGCCGTTGCGGGGCAGCGTGAAGGACAGGTCGTCGATGATGACGCGCTCACCGAACGACTTGTGGAGCTTGTCGGCGTCGATGACCTGCGACCCGAGACGCGGGCCGACGGGGATGACGATCTCCTCGAAGTCGAGCTTCCGCGTGCGCTCGGCCTCCGACACCATCTCCTCGTAGCGGGCGAGACGGGCCTTCGACTTCGCCTGGCGACCCTTCTGGTTGCTCCGCACCCAGTCGAGCTCGGACGAGAGACGCTTCGCGAGCTTGGCGTCCTTCTTGCCCTGGACCTCGAGTCGGGCACGCTTCTTCTCGAGGTAGGTCGAGTAGTTGCCCTCGTACGGGTAGAGGCGCCCGCGGTCGACCTCGGCGATCCACTGCGCGACGTGGTCGAGGAAGTACCGGTCGTGGGTCACGGCCAGCACGGCGCCGTGGTACTGCTGCAGGTGCTGCTCGAGCCAGAGGACGGACTCGGCGTCGAGGTGGTTGGTGGGCTCGTCGAGGAGGAGCAGGTCGGGCTTCTGCAGCAGGAGCTTGCAGAGGGCGACGCGACGCTTCTCACCACCGGAGAGGTGGGTGACGAGCTCGTCCCCCGGCGGGCACTGGAGCGCGGCCATGGCCTGCTCGAGCTGCGAGTCGAGGTCCCATGCGTCGGCGGCGTCGATGTCCTCCTGGAGGGTGCCCATCTCGGCCAGGAGGGCGTCGAAGTCGGCGTCCGGCTCGGCCATCAGCGCGGAGATCTCGTTGAAGCGCGTGATCTTCCCGTGGATCTCGCCGACGCCCTCCTGCACGTTCTCGAGGACGGTCTTCGACTCGTCGAGCTCCGGCTCCTGCATGAGGATGCCGACGGTGTAGCCCGGGGTGAGCTTCGCCTCGCCGTTGGACGGCTGGTCGAGACCCGCCATGATCTTCAGGATCGTCGACTTGCCTGCACCGTTCGGCCCGACGACGCCGATCTTGGCGCCGGGGAGGAACGACATCGTGACGTCGTCGAGGATCAGCTTGTCGCCGACCGTCTTGCGGGCGCGGACCATCTGGTAGATGTACTCAGCCATATCGCGGCAAGTCTACTGACACCGCGCCCCGGAGCGCCCCCTCTCTTCGACATCGCCGGATGCGACTCCGGTGCTCACGCCGCGTCACGGCTGGAGAGCGCACGGTCGTCCGGCCCGTCGAGCGGCGACGAGGGCGTGGCGAAGTCCCCGCCCAGCGCGGACGCGGTGTGCCGTGCCGCCTCGGCAGGATCCGGCAGCTCGTCCTCGGCGGTCGCGTCCGCGTCCGGGTCGACCTGCCCGCGGACCTCGCCCGTCCGCGGGTCGACCGACGGGGAGTCGCCGGGAACGGCAGTGGACTCGGTGCTGTGTCGCGGCACCCGGATCCAGTTGCTGATGCCCCAGGCGAGGTCGTGTCCGATGCCCTCGGCATCGATCTCCACGGAGGTCCCGCCGCGACCGTCCCGTTCCCAGGTGCGGATGCGGACCCGCCCCGTGACCACGATGCGGTCGCCCTTCTTCAGCGACTTGTGGACGTTCGCGGCCAGGGAGCGGAATGCGGTGACCGTGAACCAGTTGGTGGTGCCGCTGGTCCAGGACGAGGTGCTGCGGTCCCAGCGACGGGACGGGGACGCCAGGCGCATGCTCGAGATGGCGATGCCGGTGTCGGTGACGAGGTGGCGGGGTTCGGTCGCGACGATGCCGCAGACGGTGATCGTGTCGTTCATGACTCGATCGTCGGCGAGGGCCGGGGCACACCAGCGACCCGGCCCTCGTCCTGTGACCGGTCATCTCGATCACGTCGGCTGTGCAGGAGGAGTCCCCCGCGCCTCCAGACCGACCGTGGTCAGTGCGCGCGGAACTCGGGCCGGTCGGCGAACGGACCCAGCGCCGCGTGGACCGCCTCCTTGGCGGACCCGAGCGACGGGTAGGTGCCGCCTCGTCCGGTCCGACCGTAGAGCTCGACGTGGAACCCGTCCGACGCACGGCGGATGCTCCCGACCGCGCCCGCCGGACCGACGGCCACCCAGGTCCCGGTGTTGTCCATCATCGTTCGACCACCTCCTCGTGGCCCCGGCGCCGCGTCTCAGGACGCCAGGATGTACCGACTGTAGGCCTTGCGGACCTTGTTCACCTTGGGGAGCGCGACCGCCAAGCAGTAGCCCTGGCCCGGGTTCTTGGCGAAGAAGTCCTGGTGGTACTCCTCCGCACGGAAGAACGGCCCGGGCGCCTCGATCGTCGTGACGACGCCGCCGTCCCACATCGTGCCGGCGCGGTCGATCGCCCGACGGAACAGCGCTTCCTGCTCGGCGTCGGCGGGGAACATCGCGGACCGGTACTGCGTGCCCACGTCGGCACCCTGTCGGTTCAGCTGCCGCGGGTCGTGGAGCGTGAAGAAGACGTCGAGGACGACGTCAGCGGGGATGACGGACTCGTCGAAGGTCACTGCGACCGCCTCGGCGTGCCCGGTCGTGCCGGTGCAGACCGCCTCGTAGGACGGGGCGTCCGTGGTGCCGCCGATGTAGCCCGACACCACCTCCTGCACGCCCTGGAGCGTGCGGTACACCGCGTCGAGACACCAGAAGCAGCCACCTGCGAGCACGAACGTCGTCATGCGCAGAACCTACCTCGCCGGGCTCGTGGCGGACCGTGAACGGGGTCGTCGTCCTGCACGGCGTGTGTCCCCCCACGTGTCCTCCACAGCGCTGCACGACGCCCTCGGGAGTGTCGGTGGTCGCCCGTACCGTCGCTGGTACACCACACGACAGACCACAAGGAGGCACCAGTGCAGCTCAGCACCGATCTCGCGTTCCGCTCCCGCCCGACGCCCGTGGCGCGGAGCCGAGGCGACCTCCGCGTCCTCGACGTGCGCGACGACCTCAGCCGGGTCACGCGGGCGAACGGCGAGATCGTCGGGTACGTCGACCGCCTCGACGTCGCCGGCGGCACGGCGTACCGCGCCCGACGGTACGTCGCCACCGAGCGCCGGTTCGTGGAGCTGCCGAACGCGTGGTCCGCGGACGACGCGGTCGACTTCCTCCGCTGGGGCTGAGGCGCACGAGCCCCGACGGCACGGCACGGACGTCCCGCCGGTCGGGATCGGCGGAACGCCGACGGGCCTGCGCTGATCGCGCCCACGCGCTGCGTAGGGTTCGCGCATGGACTGGTGGAACGACCTGACCGACTGGACGGCGTCCGACACGGGATGGCGGGTGCTCTCCGGAGCGATCATCCCCTTCATCGCGATCGTCGTGGCCGGGGTGATCGCCGCCCTGATCGGACGTGCGGCGACGAAGCGCGTCGTCGCACTGCACGACCGGGAGAGCCGGAACGCCGCCGTCGCCGGGATCGTCTCGGTCTCGCGGAAGGCATCGCGGTGGGGCTCGCTCGGACACGAGGAACGCGCGTACACCGACCACCTCGCCGAGGACGCCGACATCCGCCTGCGCATGTTGCCCGTCAGCGGCGCGGCACTCGCAGCCGACTGGGCGCAGCACGAGATCGCCGACATCAAGCGCAACTCGTCGACCTTCACGTCGACGGACCAGTCGCTCGGAGAACTGCGCGACCGTCTGCTCGAGTGGAACGCCCGGCCCAACCGCGCGCGCAAGCTCTTCAAGTCCGACCTCGAGCGCTGGAAGTTCGACTCGCCGGACCCGGACGCCGAGTTGATCGGCCGTCAGCAGGACTGGAACGCGGACCAGCAGCAGAAGCGCGGTGCCGCGGACGCCGACGCGCCGTCCCAGCCCGCCACGCCGACCACGACGGCACTGCGCCCCACGCTGCAGCAGCAGCAACAACAGCCCGTCGTCGCCCCCTCTGCGCCGGCACCGGGGTCGGCTGACCGCGACCAGGACGCCACGACCCCGATCAACGACCTCCGCCCCGCCCCCGACAACCGCACCCGCCCGTACGGCCAGGGCGAGACCGTGCCGCTCGACGGTGCTCCGGTTCGACCGCCGCTCGGCTCCCCCATCGCCCCGGGTCGACCGAGCACCCCTGCTCCCGCCGCGCGGAACGACGTCGGTGGCCACGACGTCGGTGGCCACGACGCGGACGCCCGCGACGTGGACGCGACCGACCAGGACCGGACCCCGTCGTCACCCCGCATCGCCAGTCCCACGGCGGCGGACGCACACGTCAACCGAGCCTCCGGATCCGCGACCGGCCTCGACCGGACGGCAGACCAGGACACCCGCCCGGGCGACGCGGACGAGCCGGCGGCGGAGCGGGACGACGAACCGTCGCCCTACACGCAGCCGATCAGCGCCAGCGAGCTGCGACGCCGAGCCGGCGACGACGACTGAGCACGACCACCACTGCCGGTCCGGCCTCAGGCCGACCGGTGCGAGGCCGACCGGCGCGAGGCCGCCATCCGAGGGGATGGCGGCCTCGTCCGTTCCGGTGCCCCCGGCAGGAATCGAACCCGCGGCACGGTGGGTAGAAACCACCTGCTCTATCCACTGAGCTACGGAGGCCGGCGGCGACGATCCTACCGCCGTCGGTCGCCGAGGGGCCGCACGGAGGACGCGTGCTCGGTCCTCCGGTCGGGAACGCGCAGGGGCGCGACCGGGGACCGCCGTCGCGGAAGGTTCGGCACGCGTCTTCCTGCAGTTCGTCTCAGGGTCACCGCCCCTCCGTACGGTCCCGGTCATGCGCTCCTCCGGATCCGTCGTGGCGATCATCCCGGCACGGGCCGGTAGCAAGGGCATCCCGGGCAAGAACCTCCGCACGGTCGGCGGCCGCTCCCTCGTGCGCCGCGCGGTGGACGCCGCCCGGGCCGCTGAGACGATCGACGCCGTTGTCGTCTCCACCGACGGCGACGCGATCGCGGCTGCGGCAGCAGACGCCGGAGCGACCGTGGTCCGGCGTCCGACGGAGCTCGCCGGCGACGAGGCCTCGTCGGAGTCCGCCCTGCTGCACGCGCTCGACGTCCTCGGGACGGACGGCACCGCACCCGACGTGGTCGTCTTCCTGCAGGCAACCTCGCCGTTCGTGGACCCGGCCGACCTGGACCGTGCGGTCGACCGCGTGCGGTCCGGCGCCGCGGACGTCGTGTTCGCCGCGACCCCGTCGCACGCGTTCCTGTGGCGGGCGGCTCCCGACGGAGGTGCGGTCGCGGTCAACCACGACGCCGCTACCCGCCCGCGTCGGCAGGACCGTGAGCCGGAGTACCGCGAGACGGGCGCCTTCACCGTCTTCCGTGCGGATGCGTTCCGGCAGCACCGGCACCGCTTCCACGGACGGGTCGAGTTCGTGGTCGTCGACCCCGCGCTCGCCGTCGACGTCGACGACCTCGCCGACCTCGCCCACGCCGACGCCCTCGCCGCCCGCGCCCACGCGGACGCCCTCGCCGCCCGCGCCCACGCCAGCACCGTCGCCGCCCACTGACCGAGCACCGCCCACACACCCCGACCGCGAACGGAGCACCATGACCGTCACCATCGGCACGTCGACCATCGGCGCCGACCACCCCGCCTACCTGATCGGCGAGATCGGCCTCAACCACAACGGCGACGTCGACATCGCGAAGCGCCTCGTCGACGTCGCGGCCGACGCCGGCCTGCAGGCGGTCAAGTTCCAGAAGCGCACGCCGGAGATCTCGACGCCGGAGCACATGAAGGCCACCCCGCGAAGCACCCCCTGGGGCGAGATGACCTACCTGGAGTACCGACACCGCGTCGAGTTCGACCGCGAGCAGTACATCGAGATCGGCGACCACGCCACGCTCCGCGGCCTCGACTGGTTCGCGTCGCCGTGGGACGAGCCGAGCGTCGACTTCCTCGAGGACCTGAACGTCGTCGCGTACAAGATCGCCTCGGCGTCGGTGACCGACCTCGGGCTGCTCGCCGCCGTCGCCGCGACGGGCAAGCCGGTGATCCTGTCGACGGGCATGTCCACCCTCGAGCAGATCGACCGCGCCGTCGACACCCTCGGTACCGGCCGACTCGTGCTCATGCACGCCACGTCGACGTACCCGCTGCCCGCCGAGGAGGCCAACCTCCGGATGATCGACACGCTCGCACTCCGCTACGCGGGCGTGCCGGTCGGGTACTCGGGCCACGAGCCCGGGCTCCAGATCTCGCTTGCCGCCGTCGCGCTGGGTGCCGCGGCCGTCGAGCGGCACATCACGCTCGACCGCACCATGTGGGGCTCGGACCACGCCGCCTCGCTCGAGCCGCAGGGGCTCCGGACGCTGGTGCGCGACGTCCGGATCATCGAGACAGCCCTCGGGGACGGCGTCAAGCGCGTGTTCCCCGGCGAGCGCGCGCCGATGGCCAAGCTGCGCCGCGTCGGCGCCTGACCGGGTGGGGTCCACCGAGCACGCGGGTCCGGTGCGCGACGGACGGCGCGAGCCGACGGACGGACGGGAGGCGCGCCTCCCGTCCGGCACCCCGCCCCGCGTCCGTCGCGTGGTCGGCCTGGTCGACACGGACTCGTTCGCGAAGTGGGGCGCGCACCTGCTCGCCGCGGCACCGGCGCACTGGCGGCTCGAGCTCGTGGTCGTCGCGACGCCCCGGTCCGCGAGCCGCGCACAGCTCGGGGCGGCGTTCGGTGGTCTCGACGCACGGCTGGCCCACCTCGCGACCGCGCCGCCGGAACCGATCGAGGGGGACGCGATCGTCCGTGGGCTGCAAGAGGACCCGCCGGACGCCGCGCTCGTCGCGTGCATCGGTCCGGTCGCCGAACTCGTGATCGACGAGGTGTCGCGTCGTGTCCCGCACCGACCGGTCCTCGTCACCGGACTCCCCGGCATCTCCTTCCCGGCCAAGTGGAAGGGCGTGTTCTTCCGAGCGCGCGCCGACCTCTTCGTGCTGCACAGCCACCGCGAGGTCCGCGCGTACCGCGAGCTCGCGCGAGCGGGCGGGATCGAACCGCACTTCGCCCTCGCGACGTTGCCCTTCGCCCGCTCGCGGACGGGGCGGGGCGCGACGGACGCCGTCGACCGCTCGCCGCGCCCGCCGAGCGCCGAGGAACACCCCCGCGACGCCGTCGTGTTCGCGGCGCAGCCGAGCGTGCCCGCCGACGAGCACGACCGGCGCCGCATCGTCGACCGGCTCGTCGAGACCGCACGGCGGCACCCGGAGTGGCGCGTCGTCGTGAAGGTCCGCGCGGCGGCGGGCGAGCACCAGACGCACCGCGAGCAGTACCCCTACCCCGACCTCCTGCCGGCGGACGCTCCGCCGAACCTCGTGGTCGCCGGCGGATCCATGGCGCAGCACCTCGACCGGGCGGTGGCGCTCGTGACGGTGAGCTCGACCGCCGTGCTCGAGGCCGTGGCGCGGGGTGTGCCGGCACTCACCCTGACCGACTTCGGGATCGCCCGCTCGCTCATCAACGAGGTCTTCGTGGACAGCGGCCTCGAGGGCGACACCACCGACCTCGTCGAGGGACGCTTCGGCACCGTCCGCCCGGAGTGGATGCACGACAACCACTTCCACCCGGCGGCCGACGACGACTGGGCCGAACGGACGGAGGCGCTCATGCGGCTCCGCGACGCGGGAGCACTGGTCGACCGGCCGGCTGCGCGACGGAGCCGCGGCGGGACGCTCCGCCGCGCGTGGGAGCGGAAGAACGCCCTCGGGTCGGCGGACCGCTCGGTGCTCGGGGCGCTCGCGCTCGGGCTCGGCACGCCGGTCCGGACGGCCAAGCGGATCGTGCGGCGGCTCCGGCGGATCGTGCGCCCTGTCCCGACGACGGCCGAGCAGGTCGGTGCTCCGCGGTCGCAGCGGGACGGCGAGCCGGTGGCCGGCGTCGGGGCGCGACCACGGGGCTGAGCCGGCCGCCCGCGGATCGGACGCGCGTGACGGAGGTGGGGCGCGCCTCCCGGCCGGACGCCGTCAGCGGCAGCGTCGGTGTCAGAGCGCCTTGGCGACCGCCAGCAGCAGCTGGTCCCGCGAGGGGACGCCGGGCGAACGGAAGACCTCGGTCCCGTCGTCCCGCCGCACGATGATCGTGGGGGTCGAACGGAGGCCGAGGTCCTCTGCGGTGTCGGGGTGTGCCGCCACGTCGCGCTCGGTGACCCGCAGCCCCGGGACGAGCGCCGCCACGTCACCGGTCACGCGGCGGGCGGCCGCGCACGGGGCGCAGAAGGCGGAGGTCCAGAGATCGAGTCGCACGGCTCGTGCAACGCGGGCGGCGTCGGGTCTACTCCCGGTCGAACCCGCCGCTGCGGTCGCCGCGGTCCTGCAGGTCGTCGACCGGGTCGGAGTCGGCGGCGTCGTACTCGTACTCGACCGAGGTCTGGTCGAGCACCTGGCGGGACTTGGTGGCCTTGTAGGTGAAGGCCGTCTGGAGGCCCTCGACGTCCGCGTACACCGTGACCTCGTCGTCGACCGCGTCGCCGGTGGCGGTGCGGGTGTCGGTCGTGCCGTCGAAGGGACCGCCGTGGAAGATCGCGGTGTACTCGTCGCCCTCGGAGATGGTGATGTCGCTCATGCTTCCCTTCTACCAGGACGCCCCTGTTGACGGATGCATAGCCTTGCTATACAGTTCCGGAGTGGAATCAACAAGGGCACAGACGGTGGAGACGCTCCTCGTCTCCGTCAACCGGCTGATCCGCGCCGCCGCACGAGCCACCGGCAACCCGACCTCGGCCGCCGTGTGGCGGACCCTCGGGATCCTCGAGACCGAGCAGCCGCTCCGCCTCGGCGAGCTCGCCGCCGCCTCGCGCGTTGCGCAGCCCACCATGACCAAGCTCGTCGCCGGCATGCTCGCCGACGGCCTGGTCTCGCGCAGCGTCGACCCGGACGACTCCCGCGGCCAGCTCATCGAGCTCACCGACACCGGGCGCGACCGGCTCCACACCTGGCGCGCCACCATCACCGAGACGGTCGGGCCGGTCTTCGCCGACCTCGGCGACGACGAGTGGGACGTGCTGCACCGCGCGGCCGCCATCGTCGCCGCACGCACGCCCGCCACGACCACCACCAGAACGGAGATCCCCGCGTGAACGCCCACGCACCCGCTGCATCCGGCAGCATCCTCAAGCAGTCGTCCGCGGTGTGGGCGATCGCCTTCGCCTGCGTCGTCGCCTTCATGGGCATCGGCCTCGTCGACCCGATCCTGCCCGCGATCGCGTCCTCGTTGCACGCGACCGCTGCGCAGACCGAGCTGCTCTTCACGAGCTACCTCGCGGTCACGGGCGTCGCCATGTTCTTCACCAGCTGGGTGTCGAGCCGCATCGGCGCGAAGAACACGCTGCTCATCGGGCTCGCACTCATCGTCGTCTTCTCGGTGCTCGCCGCCACCTCCGGCAGCGTCTGGAACATCATCGGCTTCCGCGCCGGCTGGGGCCTCGGCAACGCGCTCTTCATCTCCACCGCGCTCGCGACGATCGTGGGTGCGGCCTCGGGCGGCACCGCGTCGGCGATCATCCTCTACGAGGCGGCCCTCGGCCTCGGCATCGCCGTCGGCCCGCTCGTCGGCGGGCTGCTCGGCTCGGTGAGCTGGCGCGGCCCGTTCTTCGGCGTCACCACCCTCATGGCGATCGCGTTCATCGCGGTCGTGGTGCTCCTGAAGTCGTCCGGGCTCGAGAAGCCGACGCCCACGAAGCTCTCGGCGCCGTTCCGGGCGCTCGGACAGCCGGCGCTCGCGGCCCTCGCCGTCACCGCGCTCTTCTACAACATCGGCTTCTTCGTGCTGCTCGCCTACACGCCGTTCCCGCTCGAGTTCGGGGCGCTCGGCATCGGCTTCACCTTCTTCGGCTGGGGCGTCGGACTCGCGATCACCTCGGTGTGGGTCGCGCCGGCCCTGACCGCCCGGATGCGCCGGACGACCGTGCTGAAGATCGCCCTGCCGCTGCTCGCCCTCGACCTGTTCGCCGCCGCGGTCGTCGTGACGTCGCAGGTCGGACTGATCGTCTGCGTGGTCATCGGCGGACTCGTGCTCGGTGTCCTCAACACCGTGCTCACCGAGTGCGTCATGGAGGCGACGGACCTCCCCCGCTCCGTGGCGTCGAGCGCGTACTCGGCCGTGCGGTTCATCGGCGGTGCGATCGCCCCGCCCGTGGCGACCCTGCTGGCGGACGCGTACTCCCCCTCGGCGGCGTACGTCTTCGCCGGGGTGTCGGTGGCCGTGGCGTTCGTGGTCGTGGTCGTGACGACGCGGGTGCTCCGACGTGTGGACGACGGGGCGGAGCCCGAGCGGGTCGAGGCCGAGGCGATCTCGGCGGGCGAGATGGTCTGAGGCGGGGCGGGCGCGCGCTCGCGCGTGCGGGGGACGTGGGCTGGCTCCGTGGGCTGGCGGTGTGGGCGGCGTGGGCGGAGACGCTGCTGGGTGAGCTGCGGCCTTCCGCGAACGGGCGGAACCGGTGGTCGGACCGAAGGTCCGGCGGTCGGTTCCGCCCGTTCGTCGTTCGGGGGCGCCCCATGGAGGCGGCGCGCTCGTGCGCTCGGGGCGAGGGGCTCGGGCCCCGAGCCGTCGGGGCGCGAGCGGGCGGAAGCTGCTGGTCGCGGTCGCGACGCGCACTGTTCCCGCCCGCTCGCGAGGTCGAGGTGACCGGCTGGCGGGGGCGGGACGACGGGGAGGGTGGGGCGAGCCTCCCGACAGGGTCCGCGACTGCCCGTTCCGGTCGTCGGTGGCCGTCTCGTCCGCGCGCGTGGTCGCGAGGTGTGTGCGGCTGACCCGCGGGACGCGAGCGGGCGGGAACGGCGACTCTCGGTCGTGACGCGCGCCGCTTCCGCCCGCTCGCGTCCTGGGCGGGGCCCGGGTGTGCCGACGGCCACCGCCGGGGGGCCGCTACCCTCCTGCGAGCGGGCGGATGCGGTGTGCGAGCGGCTCCGGCAGCGCAAGTTGCGCCCGCTCGCGGGTTCCGCCCGGTCGGACGGGAGGTACGGGTCACCCATCGGGACCGCCTGCTGCACGAGCGGGCGGATCGTGCGGCCGAGGGGGCTGGGTCGAGCACGTTGCGCCCGCTCGCGGGTTCCGGGCGGACGGTCGGACGGGAGGCACGGGTCATCCACCGGGACCGCCCGCTGCACGAGCAGGCAGATCCCGCCGCCTGGCCGGCCCGGGCGAGCGGGTTCCGCCCGCTCGCGGGACCCGCGTGCACGCCGGCAGCGGCGCACCCTCCACAGCACGGCAGTCCGGCACCGGGAGCGTCACCGGCGCGGAATAGGATCGAGGGCATGGCAACTGCGAACGACCGCCTCGTCTGGATCGACTGCGAGATGACCGGCCTCGACGTCGAGGTCGACCAACTCGTCGAGGTGGCCGTCGTCATCACCGACTTCGACCTGGTCCCCGTGCACGCCGGCTTCGACATCGTCATCAAGCCCGACCAGTCGGCGCTCGACAACATGAACGAGTTCGTGACGAACATGCACACGACCTCGGGGCTCATCGAGGAGATCCCGGACGGGGTCTCCCTCGCCGACGCCGAGTACCAGGTGCTCGAGTACATCCTCCAGCACGTCCCTGCCGAAGGCAGCGCACCCCTGGCTGGCAACACGATCGGCACCGACCGGGCGTTCCTGGCGAAGTACATGCCGCGCGTCGACGGGCACCTGCACTACCGCAGCGTGGACGTGTCGAGCATCAAGGAGCTGTGCCGCCGCTGGTTCCCGCGCGTGTACTTCAACGCGCCGGAGAAGCACGGCGGGCACCGTGCCCTCGCGGACATCCTCGAGTCGATCCGCGAGCTCGAGTACTACCGCCGTGCCGGCTTCGTCGCGGAGCCCGGGCCGACCACCGAGGACGTGCGCGCCGTCGCCGCCGAGGTCGTCGAGCGGTGGGAACCGCGACTCGCCCAGCCCGCGACCGAGTGACGACACGCCTGTTCTGCGGGACCTCCGGCGTGTACTACTATTGAGTGGTCGCGCCGGTCCGCCGGTTCGAACATGGTGGATATAGCTCAGTTGGTAGAGCGCCTGGTTGTGGTCTAGGAGGTCGCGGGTTCGAGACCCGTTATTCACCCCAGTACGTGAAGGCCCCGTCCGTTCGGACGGGGCCTTCGTCGTCCTCCGATCCCGGTGTGCCACGATCGGATCGTGATGGAGATGTCTGCCGACGCGTTCGAGCAGCTCGTGACCGACGAGCTCGACCGGCTGCCCGACGAGATGGTCGACGGGCTCGACAACGTCGTGTTCGTCGTCGAGGACGAACCCGAGGACGGCTCCGACCTGTTCGGCATCTACGACGGGGTCGCGGCGACCGAACGCGGGCAGTACGGCTTCGGCGAGCTGCCGGACCGGATCGTCGTGTTCCGCAAGCAGCACCTCGCGGAGTGCGACACCCTGGACGAGCTGCGGGACGAGGTGCACACCACCCTCGTCCACGAGATCGGGCACTACTACGGCATCGACGACGAGCGCCTGCACGAGCTCGGCTGGGCGTAGGGCGGACAGGACAGGGCTCGGCGCCGCGACGAGCGCTCAGAACCGCGTCGGCCCCACCTCGTGGTACCGCTCCCACGCGTCCACCGGCCCCCGCCCGTGCAGCACGTACTCCCCCACGAGCCGCTCCTTGTAGACGGCCGGGTTGTGCGACGCCACCACCCGGGCGTTCCGCCAGTGCCGGTCGAGCGCCCGTGTCCGGTCCGCCGCCGAGGCCCCACCGACCTCGAACAACTCCGACGCCGACCGCAGCACGCGCGGCCCGATCTCGACCTGCGCCTGGTACACGGCGTTCTCGGCAGCGTCGAGCAGCGCGTGGTCGACGCCGACCCCGGGCTCGTTCGTCGCCACCACCTCGTCGAGCAGCCCCGCCGCCGCCGCGACGAGCGACCGCGCCGTGAAGGCTCCCGCCGACAGCCGTCCGAGGACCGCCAGCACCTGCGGGTCGTCACCCGGGGTCGCCGCGTTCGCGTGGATGTACGTGCGGGTGCGCGGCCGGACGAACGCCACGGCGTCGTCGACGACCGCCTGCCCGATCCCGGCGAGGACCGCCAGCAGGTACAGCTGGTAGAAGGCCTGGATGTGCGACAGCGGGGCGTCCCGGTACGCCGAGACCACCGTCGGGTCGACCGCGACGCCGTCGAAGACCGTCGTCCCCGAGGCGGTGAGCCGCTGCCCGAACCCGTCCCAGTCGTCGATGCCGGTCACGCCCGGCGTGTCCGTGGGCACCGCGAAGGTCACGCGCTCGCCGTCGCGGTCCGCCGCCAGGTAGATCCAGTCGGCGTAGAGGGTGCCCGTCGAGTAGAACTTCCGCCCGTGGAGCCGCCACGTGCCCGAGTCGTCGGGGGCGACGGTCGTCGAGATGTCCGCGAGCGTCGTGCCGGTCCGCTCCGAGGTCGCGTTCCCCACGATCGCCCCGTCGACGATCCGCTGCAGCCACTCGTCACGGGCGGGCGAATCCGGTCGCAGGAGCACGAGCTCGGTGTACCCGAAGTGCCCCCGCCACAGGTGCGCGATGTTCGAGTCCGCCGCGGCGAGGTCCGCCACGAGGTGCACCAGCTCGACGAGCGTCACACCGAACCCACCGCGGTCCTCGGGGACGCGCAACCGCCCGAAGCCCGCCTCAGCCAGCGCCCGCACCTCGGTGTGCGGCAGCTCGCGCTCGCCCGGTGTGCCCGACGCGAGTTCGCGGTCGACGGCACCCGCCCGGATCCGCTCGACGATCGGCGCGAACCGCTCCCGCAGGGACGTCAGGCGATCGGACTGGGCCCCCGCCGCCGGTACCGGATCGACGCGCCAGCGGCGATCCGGCCGTGTCGGTGGGGAGAGGCGCGGCCCGCCACCGGCGGTCGTCGTCGCGTCCGTCATGCGGTCACCCCCACGGCGTCGCGCGCCTCGTCCGCGCCGGTGCCGTTCGCACCGCCGGAGAACGCGCCCCGCCAGCGCCGGGCCGGGTGCGAGTCGGTCAGCTGCGGGTGCCCGAAGAGCTTCTCGCGGAGGGTGCCCTCCCGGTACTCGGACTGCATGAGCCCCCGCTCCTGCAGGGTCGGCGCGATGTCGTCGACGAACTCCTCGTACGACCCGGGCAGCGTCCAGTTGATGACGTTCACCCCGTCGACCCCGACCCGTTGCCACGCAGCGAGCTCGTCGGCGATCTGCTCGGGCGTCCCGACCACCCGGGCGCGGAGCTTCGCGGACAGCCGGGCAAGGTCGGCGATGGTCGGCTCACGGTCGCCGGCGGCCTCGCGGAGCCACTGCAGGTGCGACTGCCCGGCCTGCGTGCGGACCTCGGACAGGGGCGTCGCCGGGTCGAGCGGTTCGCCGGTGTCCGGGTCGAAGCCGAGGTTCGAGTGCACGAGGAAGCCGTCGGCCGCGAGGTACTCGTCGATCTCCGCCTCCTTCGCCTTCGCCTCGGCCTCGGTGGAGCCGGTGACGAAGGTCAGGCCGAGGAAGAACGCGAGGTCGTCGCGGCGTCTTCCGGCCGCGACGGCGAGGTCGCGGGTCTCGCGGATCAGCTGTTCGGTGGCATCGCGGTTCGAGGTGAGGATGAACTGCGCCTCGGCGTTCCGCGCGGCGAAGGCCCGCCCGGCCGGCGACGACCCCGCCTGGAACAGCACGGGTGTCCGCTGGGGCGAGGGCGCGGACAGGTGCGGCCCCTGCACGTCGTAGCGCTTCCCGTGGTGGTCGATGCGGTGCACCTTCTCCGGGTCGGCGTACCCGCGCACCGGGTCCTTGAGCACGGCGCCGTCCTCCCACGAGCCCTCCCACAGCTTGGCGCAGACCTCGAGGTACTCCTCGGCCCAGGCGTAGCGCTCGTCGTGCTCCTCGAGCCGGTCGGCGCCGAAGTTCCGGGCCGCGCTGTCGAGGGCGCTCGTGACGACGTTCCAGCCGATGCGGCCGCGGGTGATGTGGTCGAGCGTCGAGACCTTGCGGGCGAAGTCGAACGGGTGCGCCTGGATGACGCTCGACGTGAACGCGAGCCCGAGGTGCTCCGTGGACACGGCGAGCGCGGAGAGCAGCACCGACGGGTCGTTCGAGGGGATCTGCAGCCCCTCGCGGAGGTTCGTCGCGTAGTCGCCGCGCGCAGGGCCGTACGTGCCGACGACGTCCGCGAAGAACATCGCGTCGAACTTCCCGCGCTCGAGCGTCCTCGCGAGGTCGGTCCACAGCGTCACGTCGTCGAAGTCGGCCTGACGGGCGTCCGGGTGTCGCCACAGGCCGTGCTGGATGTGCGACGTCGTGTTCATGACGAAGGCCGCGAAGCGCAGCGGACGGGTCGGTGCATCGCTCATGCGTCCCATGGTGTCCGGGAGCAGCCGGTCGGAGACAGTGACGTGACCTCGCGTTACGGGCGGTCTTCCGACGCGGCCGGGCGGCGACCATGCTCCTGAGGCATGCCGACCCAGACGACCGCAGCCGCGCCTCCCGTCCGTCCCACCGCACCGTCCACCAACGCGACCCGGCGTCGCGTCGCCCTCGCGTCGTTCGTCGGGACGACCGTCGAGTACTACGACTTCTACCTCTACGCGACGGCCTCCGCGCTCGTGTTCGCGCCGACGTTCTTCCCGTCCGTCACGCCCGCGGTCGGGGTGATCGCGTCGTTCGCGACGTACGGTGTCGGCTTCGTCGCGCGGCCGCTCGGTGGCATCGTCGCGGGGCACCTCGGCGACCGGATCGGCCGCAAGAAGCTGCTCGTCGCGTCGCTGGTGCTGATGGGCATCGCGTCGACGCTCATCGGGGTGATCCCGTCCGCGGCGACGATCGGCGTCGGCGCGGTCGTCGCGCTCGTGGTGCTGCGACTGCTGCAGGGCATCGCGGCCGGCGCGGAGTGGGGCGGGTCGGCGCTGCTGTCGGTCGAGCACGCTCCGGAGCGCCACCGCGGGCTGTTCGGGGCGTTCACGCAGATGGGCTCGGCGGGCGGGATGCTCCTGGCGACCGGGGTCTTCACACTCGTGCGGACGCTGCTCGGCAACGAGGCGTTCCTGGCCTGGGGCTGGCGGCTGCCGTTCCTGTTCTCGGCCGTGATCGTGGCGGTCGGCCTCGTCATCCGGCTCGGGGTGCAGGACGCGCCGGTGTTCCAGGAGCTGCGCGCATCGGGGCAGGTCGAGCGGTTCCCGGTGTGGCAGGCGATCCGACGGCACCCGCGGGCGATCCTCGTCACCGCGGGGCTGCGGCTGGTGCAACCGGCGCTCTACTCGATCCTCACGACCTACTCGCTCACGTACCTGCTCGCGAAGCGCGGCGAGGAGGGGTCGGCGGCGGGGCTGCAGGCCGTGCTCGTCGTCTCGGCGGTGTCGCTCGTGTCGACGCCGTTCTGGGGCTGGCTGTCCGACCGGGTCGGGCGGCGGGTGCTGGCGATCTCGTCGGCGGTCGGGATCGGTGTGCTCGTCTGGCCGTTCTTCGCGTTCCTCGACGCCGGGCCCCTCGTGCTGCTGCCGCTCGTCGCGCTGGTCGGGATGTGCGTCTTCCACGACAGCATCTACGGTCCGCAGGCCGCGTGGTTCGCCGAGCAGTTCCCGACCGGTCGTCGCTACTCGGGGATGAGCCTCGGGTACCAGATCGGGTCGATCTTCTCGGTCGGGCTGACGCCGTTGCTCGCGGCCGTGTTCGTCGAGGTGGGCGGGGGCTCGCCGTGGATCCTCTGCGCCTACGTCGGGGTGTACGCGGTGCTCTCGATCGTGGCCGCCGTCGCCGCGGTGGACCCGGTGGCGGCCGCGCGGCGGGCCGAGCGGGGGGCGCAGCGGTTGAGCGTTGCCCGAGGCTCGCGCTGACGGACGTTCCTCGGGCTCGTGACCACGAGGGATGTCCGCCCAGCCGAGGCTCGCGCGCCGCCGCGCCGCAGCTACGTCCGGACCACCACGTCCGCGAGCGCGGCCGGATCCTCGGCGGCGATGAACGCCCGCTCGTGCGCCGCCCACCGCTCCCACTCCCGCGCGAACACCTCGCCGTCGCGGCCGATCGCCCGGTCCCGCCGGACCACGTCGTCCGCCTCGAGCCACACGCGCAGCGACGCCAGCGGGGCCGAGGCCCGCGAGAGCGCCCCGCAGCCCTCGACCACGAGCGGGACGTCCGGGTCGACCGACACCCACTCGGCAGGCTCCGAGGCCACCCAGTCCCAGCGCCGGTACCCGGACCGGGGACCGAGCACGTCGGTGACCACCGCGTCGGCAGCCGCACGGAGGCCGTCCCACCCCGGGTAGAGGTCGTCGAGGTGCACGACGGCCGCGCCGAGCTCCGCGGCCACCGCCGTTCCGAGCGTGGTCTTGCCCGTGCCCGACCGTCCGTCGACGAGCACGACGAGCCGGCGCCCGGACGCGGTCGCCGCACCCGACGCGGCGGCGGCCAGCCCCTGGACCAGCGCCCGGTCGACGTCAGGCACGCCAGGTCCCCGCGGCGACCGCGACCCCGACGGACACGACGCCGATGCCGACGAGCACGGCGACCATCGTCCACTCCGGCCCGGCGAACCGCGCCTGCCGGGCCCACGTGCGGCGTCCGGGCGCGCCGAACCCCCGTGACTCCATCGCCACCGCGAGCGTCGTCGCCCGCCGCAGCGCGAGCACGAGCAGGGCGAACGCCATCGAGGCGCCCCGCCGCAGCCGGCCCTGGTCCGCGGTCCCCCGCGCCCGTCGCGCCATCGCCAGCTGGCGCCAGTCCTCGCCGAGGAGCGTCGTCATCCGGACCGCGGCGAGCGCACCGAGCACGAAGCGCGCCGGCAGCCGCAGCAGCTGCGCGAGCCCGTCCGCCAGGTCCGTCGGGTCGACCCGGACGAACAGGGCGACGGCCGGCAGCCCGACCGCGAGCACGCGCAGGGCGGTCGCGAGGGCGAGCACCAGCGACCCGTCGGTCACGTGCGCGAACCCGAGGTCGAACCACTCCCGACCCGACGGCCGTCCGTACAGCGCGATGCTCAGCGCGGTCAGCGGCACGGCGACGAGCACCGGGGACGTCCGCAGCAGCAGGGTCCGGACCGGGATGCGCAGCAGCGGCAGGAGCAGCAGTTCGAGCACGAGCGCGACGGCGGCCGACACCACGTCGAGGCTCAGCACGAGGCACAGGCCGAGCGCGAGCACGCCGAGCATCGAGGCGACCGGTTGCACCCCGCGGACGCCACGTTCCGTGCGGACGGGAGGCGCGGCTCGTCCGGACGCGCCGGCCGCGGTCCCCGGGGCGGTCACCGTGCCACCCCCGTGGCCGGCGCCGACCGCACGTCCGGCACCGTGTCCGGCGGCGCGTCCGGTGAGCCGAGCGGCACGGCACGGACGCCGTCCGCTGCGAGCACGACCTCGTCGGCGTCGAGCGCCCGGACCAGGTCGCGGTCGTGCGTGACCACGACCACCGCGGTCCCGGCGTCCGCCAGCGCTCCGAGCCGGTCGACCACCGCCTGCCAGGTCGCCCGGTCCTGTCCCGACGTCGGCTCGTCGAGCACGACGACCGGCGGACGCGCGGCGACGACCGTACCGATCGCGAGCCGTCGCTGCTCCCCGCCGGACAGGGTGAAGGGGTTGACGTCGGCGAGGTGCCGGAGCGCGAAGGCGTCGAGCAGCTCCTCCACGCGGGCGTCCACGTCGTCGAGGTCGAGGGTGCGCGGGCCGACGGCGAGCTCCTCGCGGACGGATCGCGCCACGAACTGGTGCGCGGGGTCCTGGAACACCGTACCGATCCGCCGCGCGAGCTGTCGGCTCGTCCAGCGCACGGGCCGGTCGCCGGCGTCCCCCGTCAGGTGGGGCGTCGCGCGGAGGACACCGCCGGCGGGTCGGAGGAGCCCGGCGAGGGTCAGGCCGAGCGTCGACTTGCCGACGCCGTTCGGCCCGGTCACGGCGAGCACCCGACCCGCACGGACGTCGAGGTCGATGCCGCTGCCCACCGGGGGACCACCCGCTCGTCCGAGCACGCCCCCGCGGGCGGTCGCGAGCCCGCGCGCCTCGAGGAGCACCGGGTCGCCGCCGAGCCCGCCCCGCTCGCCCGCGAGTGGGCGGAACGTGCGCGCAGGGGCCGACGGGTCGGGAACGGTTCCACCCGCTCGATCCGCCGACGGGTCGTCCACGAGCGGGCGGGACGTGCGCGCGCCGGTTCGGGAGGACCCCCGCGACGGCTCCGCACCGGGCACCCACACGCCCGCCGCCGTCAGCGCGTCGCCGTGCTCCGCGAGCACCGCCGCCGGCAGGCCGTCGGCGACGACCCCGCCGCCGGCTGCGAGCAGCACGAGCCGGTCGACCAGGTCGAGCCAGGTGCCGATCCGGTGCTCCACGACGAGCAGGGTCGCCCCGGTGTCGTCGAGCAGCGCGCGGACGGCGTCGTGCACCTGTCGCACCCCGTCCGGGTCGAGGTTCGCGCAGGGCTCGTCGAGCACGAGCACGCCCGGCCGCATCGCGAGCACCCCCGCGAGCGCCAGGCGCTGCCGCTGGCCGCCGGAGAGCCGGCCGGTGGAGCGGTCGAGCGGCAGGTCGAGGCCGACCACCCGGAGCGCGTGCCGGACGCGGTCCCAGGTCTCCTCGCGCGGCACCCCGGTGTTCTCGCACCCGAAGGCCACGTCGTCGCCGATCCGCGACATGACCGTGTGGGCCTCGGGGTCCTGCATGACGAGGCCGACACGCCCGCGGACCGCGCGGGGGTCGGCGCCGTCGACCAGGACCGAGCCCTGCACGGCAGCGGCGGTGTCGTCGTCGGGGTCCGGCTCGTCGGCGAGGACGGCCGCCACGGCCCGGAGCACCGTCGACTTGCCCGCACCGGACGGGCCGACGACGGCGACCCGCTCCCCCGGCTCGACGACGAGGTCGAGCCCACGGACCGCCCAGGCGTCACGCCCGGCGTACCGCCAGCCCCAGTCGGCGAAGGCGACGCGTGCCGCAGCCGACGACGAGGACGCGGCCGACGACGACACGGTCACGCGGCGGAACGGGGTCCGCGCCTGGTCCGCTCACCGGCGGCGTGCTCGCGACCGGCCGCGAACGAGGACAGCACGCCCGTCGCGGCGAGCGCCCGGACGAGCAGCCACGACCCGACACCGGCGATCACGGCACCCGAGATCACCGCGCACACGACGTAGACCGCCTTGAACGCCGCGTCGAGGCCCGGGTACCAGAGCACCGTGTCGTTGATGCCGAGCGCGAGCCCGGCGGCGGCACCGGCGAGCACGACCACGGGCAGCTTGTACGACCGGTAGAGGAACAGTGCGAGGACGAGCTCGGCGCCGAGCCCCTGCACGAAGCCGGCCTCGAGCGTCAGCCAGCCCCACTGGGTGCCGAGCAGTGCCTCGACCGAGGCGGCGACCATCTCGGCGTAGAGCGCGGCGCCCGGCTTCCGGACCACGATCGCGACGACCGGTCCGGCGAGCAGCCAGACGCCGCCGAACAGCGACTGGGTGCCGGGCAGGACGAGACCCGCGACGGTGCTCAGGGGCTCGTAGCCGAACTCCCAGAGCTTGAAGACGACGCCGATCGCTACGGCGAGCACGCTCGCGACGACGATGTCCACGACCCGCCAGCGCAGCGAGCGCCGAGGGGTGGTGGACGGGACTGCGGACTGCGTGGTCGCAGACATCATTGCTGACTCCTCCCTGCGCCGGCATGACCCGGATCAGGTTCGACGGTCGGAGCGCCACTCGCTCCCTCTCAGCCCGGCGGTCCCGGACTCCCGTGTGTGTCCCAGCAGTCTAGACGCGGCCACGACCGCGTGACGTACCCAGGTGACGGACGGGAGGCGCGGTGCCAGCCGGCACCGCGCCTCCCGTCCGTCGGTGCGCTACTTCTTCAGTGCGCGGACCACCTTCGCGAGGGCCTTGCCGGTCACCCAGATGGTGGGGATGCTGACGGCGAGGAGCGAGATGAGGTTCGGCTCGAACTGCAGGTCCTGGCCCGGGCGGCGCACGTAGGCACCTACGGGGATGGACGCGCCACCGCCGCCACCGCCCCCGTTCTCGCCGTCGCCGCCGGCGCCGAAGCCGTACCAGCCGAGGGAGACCGGGATGAGGGTCTGGTCGCCGACCTCGACCGGCTCCCCGTAGTTCGTGGAGACGCCCACGGGGCGCACCTTGTCTGCGATCTGCTGCACGATGTCTGCCATGCGCGCGAGGCTACTCGGCGGTCCCTCCACAGGCGGGGGCGCGCCGTGCGGTGTCCACTGCTGGGCCTTGTCTGCGGACGCGGAGGCGCGTCGCCGATACGTTTGCGGAACCCACACCTGGAGGAACGTTTGCACACCTGGCCCGGCAATCCGTACCCCCTCGGGGCGACCTACGACGGCAGCGGCACGAACTTCGCCCTGTTCAGCGAGGTCGCGGACCGCGTGGAACTCTGCCTCTTCGACGACGCGGGGAACGAGGAGTGCGTCGACCTGGTCGAGGTGGACGCACACGTCTGGCACGCCTACCTGCCGAACGTGGCGCCCGGGCAGGAGTACGGCTTCCGCGTGCACGCCCCGTACGACCCGGAGAACGGCCTGCGCGGCAACCCGCACAAGCTGCTCCTCGACCCGTACGCCAAGGCGACGAGCGGTGAGATCGACTGGGACCAGGCCCTGTTCTCGTACACGTTCGGCGACCCGGACTCGACCGACGACCAGGACTCGGCCCCGCACATGATGAAGGGCGTGGTGATCAACCCGTTCTTCGACTGGCAGGGCGACCGGTCACCCGGCATCCCCTACGGCGAGACGGTGATCTACGAGGCCCACGTGAAGGGCCTGACCGAGACGCACCCCGACGTCCCAGAGGAGCAGCGCGGCACGTACGCCGGCGTCGCGCACCCGTCGGTCATCGAGCACCTCAAGCGCCTGGGGGTCACGACGCTCGAGCTCATGCCCGTGCACCAGTTCGTCAACGACTCCACGCTGCAGGAGAAGGGGCTGTCGAACTACTGGGGCTACAACACCATCGGGTTCTTCGCCCCGCACTCGCACTACTCGTCCTCCGGCGACCGGGGACAGCAGGTGCAGGAGTTCAAGGCGATGGTCCGCGAGCTGCACCGTGCGGGCATCGAGGTCGTCCTCGACGTGGTCTACAACCACACCGCCGAGGGGAACCACCTCGGGCCGACCCTGTCGTTCCGGGGCATCGACAACGCCGCGTACTACCGCCTGGTCGAGGACGACAAGCGGTACTACAACGACACCACCGGCACGGGCAACTCGCTCAACGTCGGGCACCCGCACTCGCTGCAGCTCATCATGGACTCGCTCCGGTACTGGGTGACCGAGATGCACGTCGACGGCTTCCGCTTCGACCTCGCGGCTGCCCTGGCCCGTGAGTTCTACGAGGTCGACCGGCTCGCCGCGTTCTTCGAACTGGTGCAGCAGGACCCGATCGTGTCGCAGGTCAAGCTCATCGCGGAGCCGTGGGACGTCGGCCCCGGCGGCTACCAGGTCGGCAACTTCCCGCCCCAGTGGTCCGAGTGGAACGGCAAGTACCGCGACACCGTCCGCGACTTCTGGCGCGGCGAGCCGTCGACGCTCGGCGAGTTCGCGTCGCGCATCTCCGGCTCGGCCGACCTCTACGAGCACGACGGCCGCACGCCCAAGGCGAGCATCAACTTCATCACCGCGCACGACGGCTTCACGCTGTACGACCTCGTCGCCTACAACGAGAAGCACAACGAGGCCAACGGCGAGGACGGCAACGACGGCGAGAGCCACAACCGCTCGTGGAACTCCGGCGTCGAGGGGCCGACGGACGACCCCGAGGTGGCGGCGCTCCGCCTGCAGCGTCGGCGGAACTTCCTCGCGACCCTGCTGCTCAGCCAGGGCGTGCCGATGATCGCCCACGGCGACGAGCTCGGGCGGACCCAGCACGGCAACAACAACGTCTACGCGCAGGACTCCGCCATCAGCTGGATCGACTGGGAGCACGCCGACGACGACCTCGTGCAGTTCACGGCCGACGTCGTGAAGCTGCGTCACGACCACCCGACCTTCCGGCGCACCCGCTACTTCAACGGCCGTCCGGTCCGCCGCGGCGAGGGCGAGCCGCTGCCCGACGTGGTGTGGCTGACCCCCTCGGGCGACGCGATGGACCCCGAGGACTGGGACTCCGGCTTCGGCAAGAGCGTCGGCATGTACCTGAACGGCGACGGCATCCGCGGGCGGGACCGATGGGGCGAGCGGGTGACCGACGTGGCCTTCCTGACCTACTACAACGCGCACGACGACGTCGTGACGTTCACCCTTCCCCCGGAGGAGTACTCCCCCGGCTGGACCGTGCGCATCGACACGGCCGACCCGGGTGCCCGCGAGACGGTCCTCGACGCGGGGACCCCGCTCGACGTCCCCGCGCGCTCGATGATCGTGCTCCGAGCGGAGCCCGACCACGAGGTCCGGAGCGTGCCGCTCGACGAGTCGGCCGGAGCGCCGCAGTCCACGCCCACGAACCCGGCCGGGGCACCCGCCGCGTCGGCCACGGACCAGACCGTCGCCGGTGCACCCGGTGCCACCACCGCGTCCCCGGACGAGCCAGACCAGCACGACCAGCTCGACCAGCACGACGAACCCGACACCACAGGAGCCACCAGGTGACCGCACGCCGCGTCCCCACGTCCACCTACCGTCTGCAGGTCACCGCGGACTTCGACCTCACGACGGCGCAGGGCGTGGTCGACCACATCCGCGACCTCGGCGCGGACTGGGTCTACCTGTCGCCCGTGCTGCAGGCCGAGCCCGGCTCGCAGCACGGCTACGACGTCGTCGACCACACCCACGTCGACACCGAACGGGGCGGGGACGACGCGTTCCGCGCCCTGGCCGAGGCCGCACACGCCGCCGGGCTCGGGGTGCTCGTCGACGTCGTCCCGAACCACGTCGGCGTCGCGACGCCCGAGGCGAACCCCTGGTGGTGGTCGCTGCTCGAGTCCGGGCAGGGCTCCGCCGTGGCGTGGGCCTTCGACGTCGACTGGGAGGCCGGCGACGGCCGCATCCGCGTCCCGGTCCTCGACGACCGGCTGCTCGACGCGGTGGAACTGCGCGACGGCAAGCTGTTCGTGGGCGAGACCGCCTACCCGACCGCACCCGGCACCGTGCAGGACGGCGACGACGTCGAGACGGTGCACGCCCGGCAGCACTACGAGTTCGTGCACTGGAAGCGCGCCGACCACGAGCTGAACTACCGCCGGTTCTTCGCGGTGAACACGCTCGCGGCGATCCGCGTCGAGGAGCCCGAGGTCTTCGCCGCGTCGCACGCCGCGATCGGCGCCTGGTTCCGCGACGGACTCGTCGACGGCCTCCGCATCGACCACCCGGACGGCCTGTACGACCCCGCCGGGTACCTGCAGGACCTGCACGAGCTGACCGGCGGTGCCTACACCCTGGTCGAGAAGATCCTCGAGCCCGGCGAGCAGCTGCCGTCGTCGTGGCCCGTCGACGGCACCACCGGCTACGACGCGCTGGCCCTGGTCGACCGGGTGCTCGTCGACCCGGCGGGTGAGGAGGCCCTGACCGCGGCGTCGGGTGCGGAGCCCGCCGACTGGCAGCAGCTGACGCACGACACCCGACGCGGCATCGCCGACGGCATCCTCGGCAGCGAGGTCGCCCGCCTGGCGCGCCTGCTCGCCCCCGAGGTCCCCGACCTGCCGCAGGACCGGATCGTCGACGCGGTCGCCGAGGTCGTGGCGTCCTTCGAGGTCTACCGCACGTACCTGCCCGAGGGCGTCCACCACCTCATCGACGCGCTCGAGCGAGCCGCCGAGTCGCGTCCGGACCTCGACGACGTGATCGACCGCATCGCGCCGGCCCTGGTCGACCCCGGCCACGCCGCGGCGATCCGACTGCAGCAGACCTCCGGCATGGTGATGGCCAAGGGCGTCGAGGACACCGCCTACTACCGGACCTCGCGCCTGACCACCCTGAGCGAGGTCGGCGCCGACCCGAGCCTGTTCGCGGTGTCGGTCGAGGACTTCCACCAGGCGCAGCGCGACCGTCAGGGCAGCTGGCCGCACACCATGACCACGCTGACCACGCACGACACCAAGCGCAGCGAGGACACCCGCGCCCGCATCAGCGTGCTCGCGGAGCTCGGGTCCGAGTGGACCGCGGCCCTCGCGCGCCTGCAGTCCCTCGCCCCGCTCGACGACGCCGTGTTCGCCGACCTGCTCTGGCAGGCCATCGTCGGCGCCCGTCCCGCCAGCCGTGAGCGGCTCCACGCCTACGCTGAGAAGGCGTCGCGCGAGGCGGGCGACAGCACGACCTGGACGGAGCCGGACGAGGCCTTCGAGGAGCAGATGCACGCGCTCGTCGACGCCGCGTTCGACGACCCCGAGGTCGTCGCCGTCCTCGACGAGCTCGACCGCACGGTCGACGCGGCGGGCTGGTCGAACGGCCTGACGCAGAAGCTCGTGCAGCTCACCATGCCCGGCGTCCCCGACGTCTACCAGGGCACCGAGGGGTGGGACCGCTCGCTCGTCGACCCCGACAACCGTCGTCCGGTCGACCACGCCGAGCTCCGGCACGTGCTCGCCACGCTCGACGGACCCGAGGACGACGGCCCCGAGCGGCTGCCGGCGGTCGGGCCGGACGGCGCCGCGAAGCTCCTCGTCGTCAGCCGTGCCCTGCGGTTGCGTCGCGACCACCCGGAGCTCTTCACCCGCTACCTCGGCCTCGAGGCCACGGGTGTCGCCGCCGACCACGTCCTCGCGTTCGACCGCGGCGGTGCCGTCACGGTCGCGACCCGGCTGCCCGTCGGCCTGGAGCGCGTGGGCGGGTGGGCCGACACCCTCGTCCACCCCGTCCCGCTCGACCGCGTCGACCTGCTCACCGGCCGCCGCTTCCCCGCGTCGCGCGGCATCGCCCTCGCCGACCTGCTCGCCGACCTCCCGGTGGCGCTGCTCGTGCCGGCCGAGGTCGCGGACAGCACGACCCCGGGCGACGCCGTCGCCGCATCAGCCCCCGCGTCCACCGGCGCAGGCACCACCACCGCCTCCGGCGCCGGTCCCGACGGTGCCACCGTCTCCGACCAGCAGGCCGAGATCGAGATCCTGGAGGGTCACGCATGACCGTTCCCGCCCGCTACGCCGTCTGGGCGCCGAACCCGGAGCGCGTGCGCCTGGTCGTCGACGGCACCGAGTACGCCATGACCCACGGCGACGACGACTGGTGGTCGACCGACGAGGTCGCCCCGGTGGTGGGCGCCCGCTACGGCTTCCGCATCGACGACGACGAGGACGTCCGACCGGACCCCCGCAGCCGGTACCAGCCCGACGGCGTGCACGGCCCGTCCGAGGTGGTCGACCCCGAGCGCTTCGCCTGGACCGACGACGCCTGGACCGGTCGGCCCGTCCGTGGTGGCGTGATCTACGAGATGCACATCGGCACCTACACGCCCGAGGGCACGCTCGACGCGGCCGCCGCGAAGCTCGACCACCTGGTCGAGCTCGGGGTGGAGTTCGTCGAGCTGCTCCCGGTCAACGCCGTCAACGGCGAGTGGAACTGGGGCTACGACGGGGTGGGCTGGTTCGCCGTGCACCACCCGTACGGCGGCCCGGACGCCTACGACCGCTTCGTCGACACCGCGCACGCGCTCGGCCTCGGCGTCATCCAGGACGTCGTGTACAACCACCTCGGGCCCGCCGGCAACTACCTGCCCCTCTACGGGCCGTACCTGCTGCAGGGGCTCGGCAACACCTGGGGCGACTCGGTCAACGTCGAGCTGCCCGAGGTCCGCCGGTACGTCCTCGACAACGTCCGGATGTGGTTCCGCGACCACCACGTCGACGGTCTGCGACTCGACGCCGTGCACGCCATCCGCGACACCACCCGGCCGCACGTGCTGCAGGACATGGCGTCGGAGACCGAGGCCTACTCGGAGTTCGTCGGCCGTCCGCTGTCCCTGATCGCGGAGTCGGACCTCAACGACCCGGTGATGTTCCGTCCGCAGGAGGCCGCGGGCTACGGCCTGACCGGCCAGTGGTCCGACGACTTCCACCACGCCGTGCACGTGGCGCTGACCGGCGAGACGAACGGCTACTACGCCGACTTCGCCCCGCTGTCGGCCCTCGCGAAGGTCCTCGAGCACGGGTTCTTCCACGACGGCACCTGGTCGTCGTTCCGCGGGAAGCGGCACGGACGGCCGATCGACCGCGGCACCTCACCGGTGACGGCGCTCGTGGTCGCGAACCAGAACCACGACCAGATCGGCAACCGCGCAGCCGGCGACCGGCTCGCCGCCACGCTCGACGACGAGTCGCTCGTCATCGCGGCCGCCCTGACGCTGCTCGGCCCCTTCACGCCGATGCTCTTCATGGGCGAGGAGTTCGCGGCGTCGACCCCCTGGCAGTTCTTCACCTCGCACCCGGAGAAGGCGCTCGGCGAGGCCACCGCGAAGGGCCGCATCGCCGAGTTCGCCGAGCACGGGTGGGACGAGTCCGCCGTGCCGGACCCGCAGGACCCGACCACGTTCACGAACTCGAAGCTCGACTGGGCGGACGTGACCTCGGAGCGGGGTGCGACGGTCCTCCGGGCCTACCGGGTCCTCGTCGCCCTCCGCCGGACCGAGCAGGCGTTCGTCGACCACCGCTACGAGGCGAACGCCGTGCGCTTCGACGAGGACGAGCGCTGGCTCGTGCTCACCCGTGGTCTGCTCGGACCGGACGGGGCGCCCGTGCACGTCGTGGTGAACCTCGCCGACGACGCCGCCGAGGTGCCGGTCCCGGACTCGACGGGCGAGGAGCTCTACCGCTTCGGCGAGGCGACGGTCGAGGCCGGCGTGGTGCGGTTCGCGTCCCGCGGCGTGGTCGTCGTGCGCTGACGCCGGACGCCACAGCGACAGCGACAGCGAGAGACCCCCGTGGACACGTCCACGGGGGTCTCGGCGTCCTGACGGGTCCGGCGTCAGGCGGTCCGGTCGGCGACCGCGTGCGCGTTCGTCCGCACCGAGGGCAGCCGGCGGTGGTCCTTCACGACCGACCGGAGCTCGCGCAGTCGACGGTCGATCCCCCACTTCGTCACGAGCGTCAGGCTCTCGCGCACGATGTTGCCGCTCATCTTCGAGACGCCGAACTCGCGCTCGGTGAACGTGATCGGGGTCTCGACGACGCGCAGTCCCGCCTCGAGGGCGCGCCAGCACAGGTCGACCTGGAAGCAGTAGCCCTTCGACGCGACACCGGCGAGGTCGATGCGCTCGAAGGCCCGCGACGTGAAGACGCGGAACCCACCGGTCGCGTCGCGCACCGCGATGCCGAGCGCCAGGCGGGTGTAGAGGTTGCCACCGCGGGAGAGCAGCTCGCGGAACCACGGCCAGTTCTCGACCTCGCCGCCCGGGATCCACCGCGAGCCGAGCACGAGGTCGTTCGAGTCGGCGAGCTCGAGCATCCACGGCAGGTACTCGGGGTGGTGCGAGCCGTCGGCGTCCATCTCGACGAGCTTGTCGTACCCGTGCTCGAGGCCCCACGCGAAGCCGGAGAGGTACGCCCCGCCGAGCCCGTCCTTGACGGTGCGGTGCAGGACGTGGACGCGGTCGGTGCTGGCCGCGATCTCGTCCGCGATGTCACCGGTGCCGTCCGGCGAGTTGTCGTCGACGACGAGCACGTGCACGCTGTCGTCGGTGGCGGCCAGGGTGCGGGCGACGATCGGGCGGACGTTCTCCGCCTCGTCGTAGGTCGGGATGATGACCAGGGACGTGCTCATGGTGCTCCTTGCGGGTCGGGTCAAGTGTGTCAGCGAACCGGTGCTCAGCCGGCCGTGAGGTCTGCGAACACGATCAGGTTGTCCGTGTAGTGCCCGGTCGCGGTGTCGAACGTGCCGTCGCACGTGATGAGGCGGAGTTGCGGGGTGGGGGCGCTGCCGTAGACGTCGCTCGTGGGGAACGCCGACTTGGCGGCGCGCTCGGAACGCTCGACGGTGAAGGTGCGGGTGGTGCCGTCGGACATGCCGACGTGGATCTGGTCGCCGGCGACGAGCTCGTCGAGACGGAAGAACACCGCGGCGCTCGTCGGGCTGTCGACGTGCCCGGCGATGACGGCGGGACCGACCTGCCCGGGCACGATGCCGTCGGCGAACCAGCCCGCGCTGTCCCAGTCCTTCGGCGGGTCGAGTTCGCCGGCGGCACCGCGACCGAGGTCCTCCAGTCCGGACGACACCCCGATCGCCGGGATCTCGACGCGCACCGGGGTCGCGGTCGACCGCGCTGCCGGTGCGGCCGGGTCCTGGAAGCCGGAGGTGTCGTCCGTCCCGGACCCGTTCGCGGCCGCGCCCGGGTCGGTGGACGCCGAGGCGCTGCTGCGGGCGACCGGGCCCTCCGCGGGGCCGGTGCCGGTGGTCGCGACGGCCACGCCGGCGATCCCGCCGCCGACGAGCACCGCGGCGACGACCCCGGCCAGCACCACGCCGCGGCGTCCGAGCCGGCGGGTTCCGGGTCGGCGCGTGCCGCGCGGCGACGGGGTCGCCGCACGACGCCCGCTCACGAGGCGCCTCCCGCGTCCGTCGCGCATCCGCCGAGGACGTCCGAGGTCAGCATCGTCGCGCCGAGCGCCGCCCAGGCGTCGCCGTAGTACGTCGGCGTGGTCGCCGCGGTGCGGTCCATCCGTCGGAGGTCCGCCGTCGCCGCGGACGTCGACCCGGCCGCGTGCTCCGCCGCCGCCCGGGCCGCGTAGGCCAGGCCGCTCGTGTCACCGGTGACGGCGGTGCCGCCGAGGTCGAGCTGTGCCGCGAGCTGCGTGGTCCGCCGGAGCGTCGGGGCGATCGACCCGGCGAGGGCACGGTCGTCCGCCGAGCACGCCTCGGCGTACCGCAGCGGCAGCCGCATGGCCTCCCAGCCGTAGACGACGCTCCCCTGGTCGCCGGTCGCGGGCATCGCGTCCACGGTGCCGTCGGCGTGCACCTGCGACCAGTCGCTCGGCAGGTCGCTGCCCTTGAGGACCGCTGCGGTCGCGGCGGTGGAGCCCTCCTCGAGGGCCGTCCAGCGACGGTCCCCGGTCGCGCGCTCGAGGATGCGGAAGGCCGCCGGCGACGCGTACGAGGCGTTGTACCGGTACGGCTCGGTGTCGGCCCAGGGGCCGGGCAGCAGGATCGTGCCGAGGTCGGTCTGCGCGGTCTCGTGGTCGAGGATCGCGGCCGCCATCGTCGTGCCGGCCGTGGTCAGGCGCTCGTCCCCCCAGTGCTCCCCCGCGAGCACGAGGGCACGCGCGGCGTCGAGGTCGGCGTCGCTCGCGGACTGCTCGTCGGCGACGCCGTCGTCCGGCGTCCAGCGCCACGCGAGCAGCCCGTCGTCCGTGAGGAGGTGCCGCTGCGTCCACGACCAGATCCGGTCGAAGGTCTCGCGGTCGTCGTTCGCGTAGGCGATGAGCAGGCCGTACGCCTGCCCCTCGCTGACGGTGTCACCGCCCTGGTCCGTGCGGACGACGCGGCCGCCCTGCACGTAGTCGTCGAGGAAGTCCGTGCGGAGCTGCGCCGCGCTGCGGTCGACGTCGGGCGCGGGCGACGAGGTGGCGCTCGACGTCCCGCCGGCCTGCGGGGCGGCGTCGTTCCACGGACGCACGGCGACGAGTGCGACACCGACCGCGACGACGAGCGCCGCCGCGGCGGTGATGGGGATCCAGGTCCTGCGGGTCATACCGGCTGCACCTTCCTGGGTGGTCGGGGAGGTCGGACGGGAGGCGCGGAGCACGTGCGCGGATCGGCGGCGGTGATCCGCGCCTCCCGGACGGCCGCTGCTGGTCACGTGACCGGCAGCGGCCCGCCCGTCAGTGGAACAGCGAGCGGAACGCCTTGACGACCGCGTGCGTGAACTCGGTGAAGGGGCGGTCGGCGGCTGCGCCGCCACCGCCGGTCTGGACGCCACCGGCCGGGGTGGCCGCGGTGGCGGCCGCGTCGGTGACGGGCACGACCGTCAGGTCGCCCTTGCTGTCGTCGAGGACGAACAGCGTCGAGACGGTGTTGCCCGCGAGGTCGACGTCGGCCGTGCCGCGCTGGCCGCTGCCCGAGACGTCGAGCTGCCACTTGCCGGCGTCGACGGTGGCGTACTTCGTCGCGGTGCCGAAGGCGGCGTCCTCGGCGATGGCGGTGCCCTCGGAGGTGCTCACGTCGACCTCCTTCGCGGTGGTCGCCGCCTGCACGAGGCGGAGCTTGGCCTTGCCGTCGCCGGGCTGCTGCAGGTCGTCGGTGAACGCCGTGGTCTTGAGGTCGTCGTTCTTGCCGTAGGCGACGACCGTGTTCGCGTCGCCCTGCTGGACCGTCACGTCGGTCGAGATGACCGGGGTGGAGTCGGGGGCGTCGGCGGCGCGCATCGACAGGACGTAGGTGCCGACCGGGAGCTCCTGGTACGGGCTGACCTGGCCGTACGTGACGTCGTCGAGCTCGAAGACCTTCTTGCCGCCGGACAGGCTGGTCAGCTCGACGTCGACGCCCTTCGTGTCCGGGGAGAGGTGGCCGACGCGGAGCCAGCCCTCGTCACCCGCGGTGGCTGCCGTGGCGGTCTGCGGGGTGGCGAGACCGACGGTCGCGGCGACGAGCGCTGCGGCGATCCCCCCGACGACGACCGGGCGGCGGACGGTGCGGCGGGCGGCGGTGCCCGTCGTGCTGCGTGCGGAGGTGCGTGCGTTCATCGTGGTGCTCCTTCGGGTCGGGTGCTGCTGGCTGGTGCTGGTCGTGGTGGTGCTGGTCGTGGTGGGGCTGGTCGTGGTGGGGCTGCCGGCGCTGCCGGCGTCGGTCCTGGTCGTACTGGGGCTGCCGGTCGGACCCACCCGTCGAGCGGGCGGAACCGGTGCGGGGTCGCGCCCCGTGCCTCCCGTTCCGCCCGCTCGCGACGGTGGCGCCGGGGACGGACCCGGGTCGGCCCGGTGAGCGGGCGGAACCGGTGCGGGGTCGCGCCCCGCGCCTTCCGGTTCCGCCCGCTCGCGGCGGGCGGGTCGGGTCAGGACGCGCTCGTCGGTGTCGTCGTGGGGTCGGTCGGCGCGTACGTCACGACGACGCGCTCCCCGTCCCGCTCGACGTCGGCCGGGCGGAGTCCGCCGCTCATGGCCTGGAACGTGGCCGCCGCCCGCTCGGCTTCCGCCCGGTCGCCGGCCTGGAGCACCAGGCGACGGAAGGGCTGACCGGTCTCGCCGGTGAGCGGCGTGAAGCGGGACACCTCGACGGACTGGTCGGCGAGCACCTGCCCGAGGGCGAGCACCGCCCGCGAGTCGACCTGGCCGGCGCCGAACTGCGACTTCGTGCCGGCGTCCGCGTCGAGGGCCGGGTTGGCGGCGAGCTCGGTGCCGATCGTCTTCCGCCCGTTCGTCGCGGTGGTGATCGCCTCGTTCGCGGCGGCCTCCCCCTCGGCGTGGATGCGGCGGACGTCGACCTGCTGGTCGCCGGTGCCGAAGGTCGCGACGCTCGTCGAGTTCTGGATGGCCAGCGACACGTCCCGCGAGGAGTTCCCGCCGGTGCGCATCGAGTCCGTCGTGATGACGTAGTCCGAGTCCTTCCACCCGTTCGGCGACTGGCGCTGGACGGCGGCATCGGTGTCGAGCTTGTAGTACCAGATCACGTTGTTCCGGTTGTACCCGTCCCGGACCAGGTCGACCCACATGGCGTCGTCCACGAGGAGCCGCGAGGACTTCGGGACGTTGTCGCCGACCCACGTCTCCGCCTGCTGCATCGGCAGGTCGAGGTTCCCGAGGAGGAACCCGCGCAGCTGCGTGCCCCAGAGCGGCACCGCGACGACGACGGCCGCTGCGGTGACGACGGCCCACGTGGCCCCGAGGCCGCGTCGAGCGGCACCGCGGACGCGGGTCCGGGCGTTCGAGCGCGTCCGGCCGACGAGCGCGAGGACCGCACGCTCGGCGGTGTACGCGACGAGCAGCGCCGCGAACGGCAGGAGCATGATCACGTACGGCACCGGGAGGTACCCGTTCGGGCGGAACATCATCGCGAGCAGGAACACGAGCATCGCGGCGATCGGGCGGACACGGCGCAGGAAGAGCCCGACGACCGCGGCGACCGACCCGAGGACGATGAACACCGGGTCGAGCGCCCACCACTGCGCGGCGGCCTGGTTCGCGAGGCTCCCGCCGTCGAAGATCGACCCCGACGCAGTGCGGGAACCGAGCTGGTACGTGATGCCCTCGAGCAGGCTGACCCGGCCCGCGCCCGGCAGGAGCTCGCCCTTGACCGCGGCGAGCAGCAGGTAGCCACCGCCGATGACCGTGAGGACGGCACCGGCGACGCTCAGCGTGTACCGACGGGTGCTCTTGTCGGCCCGGCGCACCGCGATCCAGATGAGGAACGGCAGCGCGAGCAGGTAGGTCTCCTTGGAGAGCACCGCGATGCCGAGGCACGCGGCCGCACCGGCGAACCCGGCCAGCTGCTGGCGCCGGCTGAGGACGAGGACGAACGCGGCGAGGAGCCACGGCGTCGCGACGTTGTCGATGTAGACCGTGCGGTGGTACTGCAGGGCCAGCGGCGACAGGGCGAACACGAGACCAGCGGCCGCGGCGGTCGCACGGCCCGCGCCCAGTCGGCGGGCGAGCACGAACAGCAGGATGCTCGACACCGCGGCGAAGAAGACCATCGCCTCGCGTGCGGCCTCGACGGCGAACGGGTAGCGGGCGAACGCCCCCGTCACCGAGGTGTAGGCCGCGATCTGGATCCACCCGAGCGGCGGGTGGTCGTACCAGTACGTGTAGTGGGTGATCTCGCCGAGGTTCGTGATCGCCCACGCCTGAGCGGTGTACGTGCCCTCGTCGTCGATGCGCTGCGGCGTACCGGACATGTTCCAGAGCTGCACCATCACCGTGACGGCGAGCACGGGGAGCAGCCAGCCGAGGCTCGCTGCGTGGACGCGGAACCAGCCGCGGACGCCGGAGAACGACTCCGCGCCACGGACCGGGATCCCGGTGGTGTGGGTGATGCTGGCGGTCATCGGGCACCTCCTGCGGACGAACCGGCGAGCTCACGCTGCTGCGTGTCGGTGTCGGTGGTGACGGCGTTCGCGAAGCCCACGACCTCGGGCGTCGCGGAGGCCGTGCGGTGCTGGCCGGTGTGCTCGGTCTTCTCCCAGCCGTTCTGCCCCTTGACGTGGCGGACGACGGCACGGACGGCCGCTGCGGCGAGGAACACCTGGTACGGCACCAGGCCGAGGACGAGCTTCACGTAGTCGCGGATGCGGACCTTCTCCTTGTAGATGCGGCCGAACTCGTTGAGCCCGACGACCTCGACGGCGAGGAGCATGAGCGTCGGCGCCACCGGGATGAACGAGATGAGGGCGACCGGGGTCGGCACCTTGACGAACAGGATCATCAGGACGCTGAGCGGGATCAGCAGACCGGTCGCGGCCTGGATGAACGGCATCGTCAGCATGTAGCGGGCGAAGAAGCGCTGGCGGAACGAGGGCAGCTTCTTCCACTCCCCCTTGCCGAGCACCTGCAGGAAGCCCTGGTTCCAGCGCGTCCGCTGCTTGAGCAGGGACGCGAACGTGGGCGGGGTCTCCTCACGGGTGACCGCCTCGGGGCTGTACGCCACGACGACCTTCGCGCCGTCGGCGGAGAGCCGGACACCGAGCTCGCAGTCCTCGGCGAGGCAGTGCGCGTCCCAGCCGTCCGACCACTCGAGCCGCTCCTTCGTCACGAAGACGGTGTTGCCGCCCAGCGGGATGAACTTCGACCCGGCGTGGAAGTGCAGGCGCGAACGGAACCAGAAGTAGTACTCGAGCACGTTGCGCAGCGACCACCAGCTCGACTTGAAGTTCATGAGCTGCACGCCGCCCTGCACGACGTCGGCGTCGGTCTCCTGGAAGCGGGAGTCGACGAGCGACAGCAGCTTCGGGTAGACCTCGTCCTCGGCGTCGAACACGCCCACGATGTCGCCCGTCGCGTACTGCAGCGCGAGGTTCATCGCCTTCGGCTTGTTCTTCGGCGCGGTGTCGTCCACCACGACCTTGATCAGCTCGGGGTGGCGGGCCGCGGCCGCGCGCACGACGGCGTCGGTCTCCGGGTCGTCCTCACCGACGATCGCGATGATCTCGTAGTCCGGGTGGTCCTGGCGCGCGAGCATGTCGAGCGTCTCGCCCATCACGTCCTGCTCGTGCCGACCGGGCACGAGGAGCGTGAAGCGGTGGGCGGCCGGACGCGGCGTCTGGCTGAAGCTCGTCGACTTGAGGGCGTCGCGCGAGCGCCAGGCGTGCAGCATCCACCACAGCGTCGTCAGTGCGATCACGGTGAGCAGCACGGAGATGGCGATGAGCGCGGAGTAGCCGATCCACTCGCCCAGCGACCAGGCGACGTGCGGGGCCTGCCCCGAGCCTCCCGTCGGGACGTCCGTGGTGCCCCGGTTCGGGACGTTCCCGGACGGGCCCGTCCCCTCGTTCGGCTGCAGCAGCGGCCCGGCGGCCGTCAGCAGCGTGGCGGAGATGGTCATGCGGCGTGCTCCTTCGCGTGAGCGTCTGTGGAACGGAAGACGAGGGCCTTGTACGCGGCGAACCGGAAGACGGTGCCGAGGACGAGACCCACCCCGTTGCCGGCGACGTTGTCGGCGAGGGTGGAGGTGAAACCGAGGACGTAGTGCGAGACGAACAGGCAGGCCGCGGCGATGCCGAGGCCGATGACGTTCGTGGCCGCGAAGAGGAGCCCCTCGCGGAGGGTCTCGCGCCGGCCGGTCTGCCGCTGGGAGCGGAAGGTGATGGACCGGTTGGCGAGCCAGGCGATCGCCGTCGCGACGACGGCGGAGACGATCTTCGCGGCGATCGGACCGTCGGGCAGGACGGTCGCGCGCAGCAGGTTGTAGACGCCGAGGTCGATGAGGAAGCAGACGGCACCGATGGTGCCGAAGGAGGCGAGTTGCTTCGCCGTGGCGAGGAGCCGCGGGACGAGGGCCGGCCGCACGGCGGGTGCCGTGAGGGTGCCGGTCGCCGCTGGGTGGGCGGACGACGCGACGGGGGTCGGCACCGAGCCTGTGCCGGGGGGCACCAGAACGGGGGTGTCGGTTCGGGTCATGCCCCCTCTTCGGGGGCACGTGGGGAGACGGTTTGGTCGGGGTACAGGGTCTGCCAGGAGGCTGCCAGGCCCGCGACACGTGCCGTTCACCTGTGAACGACCCGTCAGGGTTTCGGCTGGTCAGCGGTGGAGTGGACCGTCCGTCCGGACGGTCGGCTTGGGTTCGCGTTCGGACGGACCGACGACGGACGGGAGGCGCGGTGCCAGCTGGCACCGCGCCTCCCGTCCGCCTGGGGGTCGCGTGCTACGCGGGACGCCGCTCCGGGCTCGCCGTCTTGCTGGCGTCGCGCTCGGGGATGTCCCCCAGCGCGTCGTCGATCGCGGCGAGCGCGTCGGCGTCGAGCGTCACGCCCGCGGCCTCGACGTTGTCCGTGACCTGCTCGGGACGCGAGGCGCCGACGATCGCGGAGGCCACGTTCGGGTTCTGCAGCGTCCACGCGATCGCGAGCTGTGCGAGCGTCAGGCCCGCTTGGTCGGCGACGGGCTGCAGGCGCTGGACGGCCTCGAGGACCTCGTCGCGCATGAACCGCTTGATCATGTCCGCGCCGCCCTTCTCGTCCGTGGCGCGCGAACCCTCGGGTGCCGGCTGGCCCGGCTTGTACTTGCCGGTGAGGACACCCTGCGCGATCGGCGACCAGACGATCTGGCTGAGGCCGAGCTGCTTCGAGGCGGGGACGACCTCGCCCTCGATGACGCGCCACAGCATCGAGTACTGCGGCTGGTTCGAGATGAGCTGGAAGCCGAGCTCCTTCGCGAGGGCGGCACCCGCGCGGATCTGCTCGGCGTTCCACTCGCTCACGCCGATGTACAGGGCCTTGCCCTGCCGGACGACGTCGGCGAAGGCCTGCATCGTCTCCTCGAGGGGCGTCTCGTGGTCGTAGCGGTGCGCCTGGTAGAGGTCGACGTAGTCGGTCTGCAGCCGCTCGAGCGACCCGTCGATCGACTCCATGATGTGCTTCCGGCTGAGGCCGACGTCGTTGTGGCCCTTCGGCCCGGTCGGCCAGTAGACCTTCGTGAAGATCTCGAGCGACTGGCGGCGCTCGGCCTTGAGCGCCTCGCCGAGGACGGTCTCGGCCGCGGTGTTGGCGTACGTGTCGGCGGTGTCGAACGTGGTGATGCCGGCGTCGAGCGCTGCCCGCACGCACTGGGTGGCGACGTCGTTCTCGACCTGCGAGCCGTGCGTCAGCCAGTTGCCGTAGGTGATCTCGGAGATCTTGAGTCCGGAGTTGCCCAGGTACCTGAATTCCATGGGTCCGACGCTAGTCCTGCGCGGGGCGGGGTGAGGGGGCGTGGGAGTACCTGGGTGGGGTGCGGGGTGGGGGGTGCGCGCTGGGTGGGGGTGGGGGTGAGGGGTGCGCGCTGGGCGGGCCGGTGGGGGGCGGCATTCGCCCGTGTCCGGCGGCCGGCGGGGCGCCGCTCGCCCACGACCCGCGGCGCCCCGGTCGGTCCCCCCGCGCCGCTGGGGCCAGCACCCGGGGTGCGACGTCGTGCTCGGGGAGCACCGCTGTCGGGTGTGCCGAGGGTCGGCGCACGGCGTCGCGCGAGTGCG